>JBQCEX010000001.1:0-7988 GCA_051959855.1 Flavipsychrobacter sp.
AAGCTGCCCATCAGAAATGGGCTTCTTCACATGCTGAGGATAAAGGTGAGTTTAAGAGCAAAGTATCTGTGACGCTGGATGGTACTACCTTTGAAATGGAACTTGCTTACAATGGCGACAGCATACTAGATGCTGCACTGAAACAAGGAGCAGACCTGCCTTATGCCTGCAAAGGCGGTGTATGCTGTACCTGCCGTGCATTAGTAGTAAGCGGTGAGGTGGATATGGAAGTGAACTATGCGCTGGACCATGATGAAGTGGAAAAAGGCTTTGTGCTTACCTGCCAGTCGCACCCTAAAACGGAGCGGGTAGTAATAGATTTTGACGCTCGTTAAGGAGCTACCAGTCTCTACGGCGCATTTGCTTTTTTTCTGATTCCCTGCGTTTACTTTCCCGGCGCTTCTCTTTTGTGGCTTTTTATATCCTGGTAGGCTTGCGTTTCTTAGGAACAATGAGACTTTGTGCAACCAGCTCCTGCATTTTTTGTAAGGCCAGTTGTTTATTTTCCAACTGTGAACGCGTTTCACTGCTACGCACTACCAGGCAACCATCTTTATTGATACGGTTTGCGAGCTTATGTTCTATCAGTGATTTCTCTTCTTCACTTATAACAAAAGATTGACGGAAGGGCCACAAAGCCTCCACCATTGTTTCTACCTTATTTACATTCTGCCCGCCTTTGCCTCCGCTACGTGCTGTTTTATAAAACACCTCGGCCGAAAAATCTTTCATAGTAATACAAAAGTATTGTAAGCCACTAAAATGGCACATTTCTTTTGATTATATTTAATACCGCAAAAACAAATGCATTGATGAATATAGCGCAGAGCGAAACTGATAATCTGAATGAGCTTAGTGTGCAGGAACAGGAGGAAATGCATCGCAAGGCATTGGTGGAAAAGACTATTGCTGCAGAAAAGAACGGAAGTAAAATACGTTTTACCGTCATCCTCTTTAGTCTTGCCTTGTTTTTTACCTACAAAGTACCCGGCACAAATCCATTGCTTGCATATTTACTGGTAGGTGTTATTTGTTTGTACGGTTTCTATGTATTTTTCGCAAAGCCATTCAAGGAGCAGACTATTAAACTGGTAAGCAGCCTGACCTATGCCGGGGATGTATTGTTTACCACGCTATGGATATATGCCACCGGCTGCTGGAATTCCCCTTACTTTATTATATACTATGTGTCCATTATTGCTGTAGCATTTCGTTATAATACACGTACGGTTATTCTAACAGCGGGATTGTATACACTTTGTTATTTATCCCTGCTGCTGATGTTCAACCAACTATATCCTCATTTGGCTGAGGCGTTATATCGGTGTGCATTCATTTTCATTTGCGGGTATTTCTCTACTATGATCACCCGGGAAACTTACATGCAAACCCAGGAAAAATTAAAATTAAAGCAACTGGCAAAAGAGCTGAAAGCAACAGAAGCCGAGCTGCGGAATAAGACCAATGCACTAAAAGGCATAAATGACGAGCTGGAAGTAATGGTAGAAGAGCGGACACAAGAGCTGCAACAAAGCGCTAACAGGTTTAAACAGCTCATAGACTCAGTACCGCTGATAGCATGGACAACAGATGTTGATGGGAATACTACCTACCGTAATACTACCTTTCATGAATTTGTTGGCGATATAGTGAGCAATGACATTGAAAATTTTATACATCCTGATGATGCAAAATTAGTATGGGACCTATGGGCTACAGTAAAGGAAAACGGGAAGCCCATGGAACTTGAGTACCGCTGGAAAAGGCATGACGACACATATGTCTGGATGCTGGCACGTGTCATATCTATTCGTAATGAGAAAAATGATATAATACTTTGGTTAGGTACTGCAGTTGATATTAACGAACAAAAGAAACTACTGGAGCAAAAGGACCAGTTCATAGGTGTAGCATCGCATGAATTGAAAACACCTCTAACCAGTGTAAAAGCTTATGCACAATTAGTAGACCAATCATTAAGTGCTGATGAATATGAAGGGGCAAAAATATTCATTAAAAAGACGTACCTGTATATCAGCAGGATGGAACAGCTGATAAAGGACCTACTGGACGTATCGCGAATACAAGGTGGTAAGATGTCTTACCACATGAGTGAATTTGAATTCACTTCATTTGCGGAGGAAGTAATTAGCGATATCAGGCAACTGAATCCGGGTTATAATATACAACTGCGACAAAGTGGACCTGTAAGCGTGTATGGCGATAAGCATCGTATAGAGCAGGTATTGGATAATCTCATTTCTAACGCCATTAAATATTCGAAGAACGAAAAGGATATAGAGGTGAGCGTGCTGAAAGAATACAAATCACTGCACGTGATAGTAAAGGATAGGGGTGTAGGTATACCGAAAGAAAAAGTAAGCCGCATCTTTGACCGCTTTTACCGGGTAAATGAAGATACGCCCGTTTCAGGCCTGGGATTAGGACTGTTTATTGTAAAGGAAATCATTACCCGCCATGACGGGGAGATATGGGTAGATAGCGAAGTAGGCAAAGGCACGGCAATTCATTTTACCCTGCCTTATGCGCCGCCTGCTGTATGAAAAAAAATATTAAAGGTCGTCTTCTTCCTCTTCATCCTCAAAGCTGCCGAGGCTCATGTTCATCATGCTGCCCAGTATATCGCCAAAGGCAAAGCCGCCCGCTTCTACACCTTTTTTGCTGATAAGTGAGAACTCAGCAATGCCATGCAACAGGAACTCCATAAGCAATGCAATTTCTGCTTCATCAGATGAAGGGTAGAATTGTTTTACGGCAGCATACAGTCCGTCCACCTGGTATAATTTTTCCCTGTAGCCTTCGTCTGTTGCATCCTGTAGCAATAATAGATCGTTCCCCCTGCCAAACCAATCTATTACCGGCTGGTAGGGATTATTAGCCGGCTTAGATTTTCTGTTCTGCGGCTCGCGTGCATTTTTCTTGAATGATTGGGGATCAGGGAAATATTGGGTAAACAATGTTCTGATACCCTGGCCTATCAGGCGGTAAGCTACATTCATCGGGCCTTCCTGCTCACCTTCGTATACCAGCTCTATTTTACCCGTTATAGATGGAATAATACCTATAAAGTCCGCAATGCGTACAGTTGTTTTCGCATGTCCTTCACGTAAAGCGCGACGCTCTGCGGTGCTCATCAAGTTCTCGAATGCAGATATGGTAAGCCTTGCAGATACGCCACTTTTTTGATCGACATACTCGCTCTTGCGTGCCTCCATAGCTATTTCTTCTATCAGCATGCGGCAGAGCTCAGGCATTTGCACACGTTTTTGCTGCTCCTCGGGCACACGTGCTTCCTGTGCTGTAATGGCTCGGGACACTTCAACCGTTTTAGGATAGTGGGTCACTATCTGGCTTTCTATACGGTCTTTAAGTGGCGTAACAATGCTGCCGCGATTAGTATAGTCTTCAGGATTGGCTGTAAATATGAACAGAATATCCAACGGTAAGCGCAATTTGAACCCACGTATCTGAATATCGCCTTCCTGCAGGATATTGAACAGGGAAACCTGTATGCGTGCCTGCAAATCCGGCAATTCATTAATAACAAATATGCCCCTGTGTGAGCGAGGTATGATGCCGTAGTGTATCACATTTTCATCTGCAAAGCTCAGGCGCAGGTTAGCAGCTTTTATGGGGTCAACATCGCCTATCAGGTCAGCAACAGATACATCGGGTGTGGCCAGCTTTTCGCCATAGCGTTCGCTTCTGTGCCACCAGCTGATGGGCGTGGCATCGCCCAGCTCTTCCAGCTGTTTTCTTGCATACAGCGATATAGGCCTGAAAGGATCATCGTTTATTTCACTGCCTTCCACTATGGGTATCCATTCGTCCAGCAGGTTCACCATCTCGCGGGCCATGCGTGTCTTTGCCTGGCCGCGCAAGCCAAGGAACAGGATGTTGTGTTTAGATAATATGGCCCTTTCCACGTCAGGTATTACGGAATCTTCATAACCCAATATATCAGGAAAGGGATTTTGTTTTTGCTGTATAGACTTAATGAGGTTTTGTCTTATTTCTTCTTTTACTGTTTGGGGCTGGTAACCACTCTTCTTTAGTTCGCCAAGTGTCTTTATCGTCGGTTGATCCATAAATTGTTTTGTTTCTAATATCCTTAAACAGTTATAAAGTTACAGGAACTGCGGCTCAGGAAATCAATTAGTATTTAGATACTGATATAAACAACATCAATAGGCATTTAGTTCTGGTAACCTTCGTCTTCGCCGCGTTTGTCATCATCTTTTTTCTCTGCCGGCAAGCCTTGTGCGAAATCGCCCCTTTCCATTATCTCATCCAGCTCCTTCAGTTTAGCCGGCGGAATGTCCAGTTGCGACATACGCACATCGTAACCCGTTTCATTATCGCTGGACATCCATGTGCCCGTATAGGTTTTTCCTTTCAGTTTCAGGTCCATACCACCGATAGGAGGATCTTCCGTAAACTCCCAGGTACTGTCCGGCTTTTTTTCTACGTCCAGTTTTATGTACTGATCCTGGTCGCCAAATTTGTATATGGCCTCCCAGGAACAGATACCTCCGGGACAGTCGCCTTTTATATAGCGTACATACAGCTTCACCTTTATCTCATTATCAAATGTACCTACGTAATATTTCCTATCCATTATTTCTTTGCGCACTTTCTTATCGTCGTCATCATCACCTGGATTTACCATCAGCGGGTTGTTAGCCATTACCTTAGCCTTCTCTTCTTTCTTCTTTTGAGCTTCCGATGCAGCTAATTCTTCCTCTGTTATGCCCATATCCTTCAGTCGTTGTTTTCGCCGGCGCTCTGCAAATTCTTTTGCCTGGTATTCATCCACAGTAGTTGCCTGGAAGATGTTAATGATCTGCCCGCCATACCAGTACTGGTCCATATTCTGTATTTCGTTTACGGCAAAGCACCAGGTTTTGCGCGTGAGCATATCCTCCACAAATACATAGCCGCGAAAACGGACAGGAGCAATAAGCTCATAGCCTACCATATCGCGGGTGAGGTTGATTTTCTTCAGCTGGTAGCGTAGCAGTACAATGTCATGCCAGTGGATGCCGGAATCTTTGCCTTTGTCTACCACATACATGAAGCTCTTATTTATCTCCGGATTAAAATAAGGATCAAATTGCTGCACTTTCTCGGGGTGCTGCCGCAGGTGGTTTATTTCTTCGCTCGTTTTCTCATCTATTGGTCTATACTCAATTACTTTTTTCCAAAGCGTATCGAAATCAGGAAAGTAGCCGGAATAAGTAATCGTGTCTTCATACATCAGGCAATTGAGCAGATCGCCAACCAGTAGTGCCTCTGAGCGCGGAGGTCCCTTGGTTTCTTTCTTACTGTTACCCCATGCATATGCTTTATTGCACAACAGCAATAAACACAATATGTATACAGGTAAACGCTTCATATTACAACCGGGGACAAATAAAGATAGCAAATGATTCCCTTAAGAACAGGGTAAATACATTTGCTATCCGCGCATTTATAAAAATGCTAACACTTTTTCAGGCGGCCGTGCTACTATGGCCTTGTCACCCTTTTCAACTATAGGTCGTTCTATTAAAACGGGATTTTCAGCTAATACCTTTACCCATTGCTGCTCTGTAAGTTGCTGATCCTTAAACTGTTCTTTGTATAAAGGCTCACCGGTACGCACCAGTTCTGATGCCTTCATACCCAGTTTTTTCAGCAGCGCTTTAATTTCTTTCTGGTTCAGTGGCTCTGTAAGGTACCAGCGCACCTGGAAGGGAACGCCTTTTTCCTGAAGTATTTCCAGTGCGCCCCTGCTTTTGCTGCACCTGCCATTATGATATATTATAATATCGCTCATTAGAATGCCATTTCTTTCACATCATCAGCTATTGTGAGGCGACCTGCTGTCTTAGCTTTGATCTCTTCTATTGTTACACCAGGTGCGTATTCAAGGCAGAGGAATCCCTCAGGTGTAATATCAAATACACCTAAATCACTTACTATCTTCTTTACACAGCCTACGCCTGTAAGCGGTAAGGTGCATTTTGGCAGTAGCTTGCTTTCGCCTTTCGGGTTGGTGTGCTGCATAGCTACTATTATATTTTGCGCAGCCGCCACCAGGTCCATAGCGCCACCCATGCCCTTCACAATTTTGCCCGGTATTTTCCAGTTGGCTATATCACCGTTCTCCGATACTTCCATTGCACCCAATACAGTAAGATCTACCTTGCCCGAACGGATCATGCCAAAGCTCATAGCGCTATCGAAAAATACTGAGCCCGGCAGTGTAGTAATGGTTTGCTTACCGGCATTGATGAGATCAGGGTCTTCTTCCCCTTCAAAAGGAAAAGGGCCCATACCCAGCAACCCATTCTCGCTCTGCAATATTACTTCAACGCCTTTCGGAATATAGTTAGCTACCAGGGTAGGTATGCCTATGCCCAGGTTCACATAGTAGCCATCCTGTAATTCTTTAGCTATGCGCTGTGCTATTTGTTCTTTATTTAAAGCCATCTTTCAAATTCATTAATGATATTATTAGAATCGCATTCCATCACATTGCCGTATTGACATTATCTTTTTCTCACAGTTCGTTGTTCTATTCTTTTCTCGTAGGTCGCACCCTGGAATATTCTGTGTACGTATATACCTGGTACATGAATATTGTTAGGGTCCAGCTCACCTGGCTGCACCAGTTCTTCCACTTCAGCTATAGTTATTTTACCTGCCATAGCCATCATAGGATTAAAGTTGCGCGCTGTTTCTTTAAATATGAGGTTGCCCTGTGTATCACCTTTCCAGGCCTTTACAATTGCAAAGTCGGAATCGAAAGCGTACTCGAGCAAATAATTTTTACCATTAAAATTGCGTACTTCTTTTCCTTCGGCCACCTCGGTACCGTAGCCTGCCAGTACATATACCGCAGGCATACCATAGCCTGCCGCCATGCAACGGGTAGCGAGCGTACCCTGTGGTATAAGTTCTACTTCCAGCTCGCCGCTTAGCAACTGGCGTTCAAACTCTGCATTCTCACCTACATAAGAGGCGATCATTTTCTTTACCTGTTTCTTTTGCAGCAAAAGACCTATACCAAAATCATCAACACCGGCATTGTTAGAAATACAGGTTAGATTATTGATACCCTTGCGCACTAAAGCAGCGATGCAATTTTCGGGTATGCCGCAAAGGCCAAAGCCACCAAGCATCAGCGTAGCACCGGAAGGTATATCTTTTATGGCTTCGTCTGCGTTGGCAACTGTTTTATTCAATCCCATGTGATCTGAAAATTTGCGCTAATTTAAGAAAGCTTTGGCGATGTGCACATGCTGCATACATTACCGTAATATGTATTAGTATCGCTCCCACCAGCCGGATATATGCTCTTCGCCTGTAACCTCTGTAGGTCTGCCGGGCTCCGGAACAAACAAATTGATCGCTTTTTCCCTTGCATGCTGCAATAGCAATTCTATCGGCTCCTTCCATGCATGCAATGCCAGGTTGAAGGTGCCCCAATGTATCGGCATCATCTGTTTTGCATTCAGCATCAGCAGGGCATCGGTTGCATTGGCCGGGCCCATGTGTATATCTGCCCAGCTTTCATTATAGGCGCCAATTTCCAGCATAGCCAGATCGAAAGGCCCATGCTTATCGCCTATATCCCGGAAGCCGGGAAAGATACCTGAATCTGCACCAAAGAAAATATTGTGTTCCGGCCCTTTGATAACAAAGGCGCTCCATAATGTTTCGTTTCTGTTGAACATGCTGCGACCTGAAAAATGCCGTGCTGGTACCGCAGTAAGCGTAATATCATCGGCTACCTTTACGGAGTTCGTCCAGTCCATAGCTGTAATGCGTTTGGCAGCTATACCCCATTTTACCAGGTGTGCACCTACGCCCAGGGATGTATAAAAAGGCACTTCTTTATCGGCAAAATATTTCATGACATCTTTATCAAGATGGTCATAATGATCGTGCGAGAGGATAATGGCATCAAGCGGTGGCAATTC
>JBQCEX010000002.1:0-6248 GCA_051959855.1 Flavipsychrobacter sp.
GTATATTTGCTCTATTTGCGTGTCATCCTTATGCTTCATAGCTGCCGGTTTATAATAAGTGTCAGAAATTAAGCAATTATCACCGAAAAAATGAAAATATTTTTAAAGCCATTCAGATGAATGGCTTTAAAAACAATTAGTTATGCTTCTTTTTTAGGAGACAGGTCAAATGCAATTGCTTCATGCTCGAAGTGACCTTTGTGAGAGCCATCGCAGAAGGGCTTGTTATTGGAACGGCCACAACGGCAGAATGATACTATCTGTCTTCCACCTAGATCATACTTATTGCCATTTTTGTCTACTACTTCAAAATCGCCCTCCACCCTTAGAGAACCATTACTGTTTACTGTGATCTTTGTCGCTGCCATTTTACGTTTTATGTGCGGCAAAAATAGCCATAAGTGTTTATACCTCATGCCACAGCTATTACACATTTTCTAACATTATTTGAGGTAATTTTGCATTTAAAATAGTTCCATTTGAGTGTCCCGGTTTATCTGATAACGCCCCCGTTTACCCAGCTTAATACACCATATCCTGCTACAGCTTATCTAAAGGGTTTCCTGAATACTAAGGGAATTTCATCCTTTCAGTCTGACCTGGGTATAGAGGTGACATTGGCTTTATTCTCAAAAGCTGGCCTTCAGAAGCTGTTTGCACAGATAAGCCCAAGTGCCGAATACTCTGAAAATGCCCAGCGGATTATTGCTTTACAAGCTGATTATATACAAACCATTGAAGATGTAATTTCCTTTTTGCAAGGGAAGAATCCGACAATGGCACATTTGATAGCCAAACGCAATTACCTGCCTGAGGCTAGTCGCTTTGCACAGCTGGATGATCTTAACTGGGCCTTCGGAAGTATGGGTGTGCAAGATAGAGCCAAGCATCTTGCTACCATGTATCTTGAAGACCTTTCTGATCTGATCATGGAATGTGTTGACCCTCATTTTGGCTTTAGCAGGTATGCCGAACAATTGGGCAGGTCGGCAAATAGTTTTGATGAGCTTTATGAAGCACTTCATAATGAATACACTTATGTAGATACTATCCTGGCAGAGATACTAGCACAAAGGATGCAGGAGCTAGAGCCGAAACTGGTGGCAATATCCGTTCCCTTTCCGGGTAACCTTTATGCGGCTTTTCGTTGCGGACAATGGATAAAGAAGCATTACCCAAATGTAAAGATTGCTATGGGTGGTGGGTTTGCCAATACTGAGCTACGCTCCTTATCCGATGTGCGAGTATTTGAATTTGTGGATTTCATAACTCTTGATGATGGCGAAACTCCTATTGAGCATTTGCTTCAGTATATAGACGGCACTATTGGAGAAGATGCATTGAAGCGCACTTTTGTACTTAAAGATGGCCAGGTAGCCTATATCGATAACCCTACGTGTGGCGACTATAAGCAAGCGCAAGTGGGAACACCTGACTATGGCGACTTCCTGCTCGATAAGTATATATCTGCTATAGAAGTAGTGAACCCAATGCATAGCCTGTGGAGCGATGGCAGATGGAACAAGCTAACTATGGCGCATGGCTGCTACTGGGGTAAGTGCACCTTTTGCGATATATCGCTGAACTACATAAAGCTCTATGAGCCGATAACAGCCCAGTTGCTCTGTGACAGGATGGAGCAAATAGTGGCGCAGACAGGACAAACCGGTTTTCACTTTGTAGATGAGGCTGCACCACCGGCACTGATGCGTGCACTTGCATTGGAAATCATCAGGCGAAAGCTGACTGTGAGCTGGTGGGCGAATATCCGTTTTGAGAAGAGCTTTACCAGGGATCTTTGCCTGCTGCTGAAAGCATCCGGTTGCATTGCAGTGTCTGGTGGGCTGGAAGTAGCCTCAGACCGATTGCTTGCACTGATACAAAAGGGAATCACCGTAACACAGGTGGCAAGGGTGACACGCAATTTTACGCAGGCAGGTATTATGGTGCATGCTTACCTGATGTATGGCTTCCCTACCCAGACAGCACAGGAGACTATAGATTCGCTGGAAATGGTGCGACAAATGTTCCAGGCAGGTGTGCTGCAGTCCGCATTCTGGCACCTCTTTACTATGACTGCGCATAGCCCGATAGGACTGGAGCCTGAGCGGTTTAACGTAAGGAAGCAAAGCAATGCTATTGGCAGCTTTGCTAATAACGATATTGTACATATAGATGAGACCGGTGCTGAACATGAGGCATTTAGCTTCGGGCTGAAGAAATCCTTGTTTAACTATATGCACGGTGCTTGTTTTGACTACCCGCTACAGAAATGGTTTGACTTTAAGGTGCCTAAAACGTCCGTAGCGCCTGACCATATACTGAAGGCCATAGAAGAAGATGAGCTGCCCTCATCGCGCCCGCAGGCAAAGGTGGTATGGCTGGGAAAAGCCCCTGCACTGGAAATCGTTACCAAATCGAAAAAGGGCAACCAGTGGGAAGTGGCTTCCCTTACCTTCCAGGGAAAGCAGGAAACACTGAATATAAAGGTAGGCGTTGAAGAAGGTAAATGGCTCGCGGCTATACTACCCCAGCTATCGCCCAGCAATACGAAGACTTATACGCTACAGGAGCTAAAGGAAAGCTTTGAGGCAGCGGGACTGGAGGATTTCGAGCTTTTTTGGGATAACAAGCCTATCAATACACTTTATCGTTTTGGACTGCTGAGCCTATAATAGCCTTAATCGCAAATCAGTAAAAAGTACCATTAAAGTGACGAATATCACAATTTGGTATCTATGCTTCGCTATAACTTTGCGGTATGCAAAAGGCAAAAGCTACCATACCTGTTTATGATATCCAGTCCGTAGAGCAGCTGAATAGCTTGAAGGACGATATAGTGGTGGATCATTTTGCTCCATATCAGCAGCGACATCCTCATTTGCATATTCCTCATCGTCATTTGTTTTATCATATCCTGCTATTCACAAAAGGTGGCGGTACGCATACCATAGACTTTGAGCAATTTGAAGTGCGGAAAGGCCAGATGTATTTCATGATACCGGGGCAGGTGCATAACTGGAGCTTTAAGGGCCAGGTAGAGGGTTATGTTGTCAACTTCTCCGAACATCTTTTCCGATCCTTTTTGTCTGACCAGGCATATCTGCAACAGTTCCCCTTCTTTCGTGGCATTGCTGAGGAGAGTGTTGTGACCTTGTCTGCTGAAACGCTTACAGCAGCTAAGGCCATCTTTGAATCGCTGATACAGGAAGTGCAAAGCAAGGAGCCCTATAACAGGGATATGGTGTGTGTGCAGCTTCTATCCCTGTTCATACTGATCAGCAGGTGCTGTGTACGCAATGCTGCGAAACGCATTCCTGCCCAAAGCCAGCTACTGCTTTACAACTTCAGGAAGCTGGTGGACCAATACTATGCAGAGAAAAGACTGCCTAAGGAATATGCAGCCATGCTCTACATTACACCTAATCATCTGAATGCCCTTTGCAGCGACCTACTGGGGCTATCTGCAGGGGAAGTGATCAGAGACCGGGTACTGCTGGAGGCGAAACGGCTACTCGTGAATGCGTCTTTGAGCATCAGTGAAATAGCCTATCAACTGAACTTTAGCGACAACTCATACTTTACAAAGTTTTTTAAGAAATATACCAGCATTACACCTGAGGAGTTTAGAAACCGCTCAATTAAGGATGCTGCGAATAAGCAATAACTATGTGTGCAACTAATAAGAAAGACCCTGGGCTAATGACCAGCATAATGAGTAACCGATGTCCGAGATGCAGGCATGGCAAGCTGTTTCTGGATCCGAATCCGTACCACTTAAAGAGGACCATGCATATGCCGGAACGCTGCCCTGTGTGCGGCCAGCTCTATGAACTGGAAACAGGGTTTTACTTCGGTACAGGCTATGTAAGCTATGGATTGTCCGTACTGCTTACCGGCGTATTCTTCGTGATATGGTACTTTACGCTTGGCATATCGGTGAAGGACAACAGCATATTCTGGTGGCTGGGGGTGAATGCAGCCCTGCTAGTGGTGCTACAGCCCTTACTGCAGCGGTTATCACGCTCTATATGGATAGCTTTTTTCGTGCATTATGACCCTAACTGGGAAAGCTATACAGAAGAACATCACTAGATGTCTGCTGGGTTGCCAAACTTGCCACTGTTGTAGTCATTATAAGCCTGCATGATCTCTTCACTAGTATTCATAACAAAGGGGCCATAGGCGACGAACGGCTCGTGGAAAGGAGTAGCATAGCCAAAAAGAATCACGGCATCCTCTGTAGCCTGCATATTAACCTGCTCGTTATCATTTTCGAACTCTACTAAACCGTGTTGCTGGGCAGGGACCTCGTTTACAGTGAGGTTACCCTTCACTACGTATAGGAAGATATTCTTATCACGTGGAATGGCCAAGGATATTTGCCCACCTTTTTTGAAGTAAATGCTTGCGAGGTGTATATCTGTAAGCGGCTTTATGGGCGCTGCTACCCCATCCCATTCACCAGCAATAATATTTGCAGTTACTTTACCTTCATCCCAGCTCAGAGTTGGTACCTGGTCTTTTTGCAGGCCAACATATTTGGGCTCTGTCATCTTGTAGCGGGCAGGGAGGTTGAGCCATAGCTGCAAAATTTCGAGCGGGCCGCCATTGACCTTAAACTCATCAGATGATATTTCTGCATGTATCAATCCCTTGCCGGCAGTCATCCATTGTACACCGCCAGCATTTATGATGCTGCTGGCTCCGCTGCTGTCTTTGTGCATCAAATCGCCCTCTAATATAAAGGTGACGGTTTCGAAACCACGGTGCGGGTGTGGACCGAAAGGAAGGCCATGATTATGCGGCGGATATTGCTGCCAACCATGATGATTGAGGAAAATAAAAGGATCAAGCAGATTCATAGACACCTCATCGGTAGGCATAGCGCGGAAAGTAACAAGGTCTGCTATTGGCTCGGAGACGGCGGTATGTACTGCTTTTACTGTTCTCATGTTCAGCAATTTAAAATAAAGATGAGGTATATCTATCAATAGGAGGTGTACAAAATTTTTATGCTGCGATAAAAACCATAAATACAATGCCTACGTATATGCTTAAAAACGGAAAGCATGGACACAATGAACAACAGCCGAATATTGAGATTGCCACTACGTTTTATACATAAAGGAAAATGCTATGATGGCGAAGTGGTGGGTAAAGTAAAGCCTTTCAATAAATACTTTACCATAAGGATACCCGGAGAAAATATGCTGATACTTGAGGCGCTACCCTGCCATGAGGAGCAAAAATACGCCTGGGCTATGAGCTGCCATCATGAATTTGAATACCTGGTGCCTTACATAGGCCGCGAAATAGAGAAATATCTTGTATAAAAAGTTTTAAGGGTAAGAAAGAAAGCAACAAGGCAGAAGCCGAAGAAGTTCCAATCAAATAAAAATGTAGCCTCTTTTCCAAGGGGCTTTTTATTTATGGTTTGTTACCTGCATGTGCCAGGTATAATCTGCGAAAAAATTGCTGCCTTTTGTGATTTTTGGCTGTATGTCTTGCCTGGATTGCATCTTCGCGATTCCGGCTAGGGTATAATTGGGTATAATCTACTTATTTTATACCTATATCAATGCGACAATGTGATAGAATGCGGCAATGTGATGCCAAATATTACCTGAAATTACTTTCCCGCAGATATCGCTGATCCATATTTGCCTGTAAGCTCGCTGAGGAGCGAATGTTACATTTGGGACAAAAAACTTTTGTGAGACATTCTGCCGGGCAAAAACTACCTGAAAGCATTGCGGTTATTGTGTTATTATGTTTTTATAAAATGTTACATTACTACCCAGGAACTACCCAAAAGGTTACAAAATGTCGCATTTTCCCCTCCGCCCTCGAAAGGGGAACCGGATAATCCTGATTAGGGTTTACAGTATGTCAAAGAACTTGCCCTCATTACGTATCGCTTCACTATTGTTCGCGATGACGCGTGTGGATTTTTGCAAGATACTATTCCGGCGAGGCGGTTTCCAAATTAAGATGTCCACATTTCAAAAGATAAGATTGCATTGAAATACTTAAAGAACGAAATTTGATAGAATGAAAAAGCAGTTAATGTATATTGAATTAAAAAGTGGTTTTTCGGACAATGGACCAGCATGGATAGGCTTGGTTGAACTTTCGAAAAGTTTGCAAACAATATATTTTGACAACAAGGCTTTAAAAAAGCTAAGGGTTCCTGGCACCTATTCCAATCATTACAATATTGAGACAGGCGACGAATACTGGGTATC
>JBQCEX010000003.1:0-7695 GCA_051959855.1 Flavipsychrobacter sp.
AAGAAAAACAAAGCCGAAAAAGCTGAAGCTGAAAAGTAGTTTCTTCAAAAAGGAAATTATTTTAGGGAATGCACCAGCTGTATTCCCTTTTTTGTTGCAGCAAAAGCTATATCTTCTCTACCTTTACGGGGTATGAGATCATTCATTTTTCTTTTCTTGTTCCTGTTTGCAGCTTCATTTTCGTTTGCTCAGCAAAAGGAGGATCAGCCACATATATATGATCCGCAGGCAAATGCGCAAGCTGATATAAAGCATGCTGTTGCGCTGGCGGCTAAAGAGCACAAACATGTTTTTGTACAGGTTGGCGGCAATTGGTGTGTATGGTGCGTGCGCTTTAATAAGCTGGTGACGAGTGATCCTGATCTTAAAAAAATGATGGATGATAACTATGTAATAGTGCATGTGAATTATAGCCCGGAAAATAAAAACGAAAAGGTACTGGCCGAGTTGGGTTATCCGCAGCGCTTCGGATTCCCGGTATTTGTGATACTGGATGCAAAGGGCAACAGGATACACACTCAAAATTCCGGTTATCTGGAGGAAGGGCCGGGCCATAGCAAAAAGAAAGTAGAGGAATTCCTGAAAGGCTGGACCCCCGCCGCGCTTGATCCTAAAACATACACCAAACAGTAGTAAGCACTCATGTTATCGGTAAGAAAGGCAGGAATAGAAGATATTGAGCTGATAAGGATGCTTACTATGCAGGTATGGCCGCAGACCTATACGCCCATTCTGGGCGAGGCGCAGGTTAAATACATGCTCGATATCATGTATAATAAAGAGGAGTTGCAGCGTCAAATGCTGAATGGACAACAATATCTTATTGGTTATGATGATCATTTGCCGATAGGTTTCGCATCATTTACGCAATCTGAGCATTCTATTTACAAGCTCAATAAAATATATATACTTCCGGGCAGGCAGGGCAGTGGGGCAGGCAGATTTATGATGGATTATGTCGTGCGTGAGCTAAAAGATAGAGGCGCTGCCGCGTTAGACCTGAATGTGAACCGTTATAATGGCAAAGCGCAATCATTCTACGAACGATACGGCTTTAAGGTGCTTAAAGTGGAGGATATAGATATAGGTGGCGGTTACTTTATGAATGATTACGTGCTTAGATATATATTATAGTCCCAATGCCAGCTGCACACCGCCCCATACATGGTAATCGCCGGTTTTAAATTCTCTGCTCAGGTAAGATTGAAAGTATTCGAGGTATATACGCCGGTAAACGACAACAAAGCCAAATCGGTTCTGAAATGTGATGCGCGTTAAATCGCCTGGTTCAATAGTGTAGGGACTGGAGCGATTGAATAAGCCACCTTCCATCGTAGCGTCATATCCTACCAGGTTTATCTGCGTATGATCATAGGCATAGATGCGGAAATTTTTACCCTGCACAATTCTGGTTTGAAAAGGAGAGTCAAAATAGCCTATAATAGTAGTGAATCCTATACTGGCCTTGTCGTTTATAGTGCCAATGCGTGCTAACCCATCAGCATCAAGGGAAAATATGTTGCCTGCGCTCACTAGTTGTTTTTCATAATCTGCTTCATAGTTAATAGCCACATCATTGTGTACCTGGTACTTCCAGCCGTGGGGGGGTAATATCATTCAAAGCGCGGTGTATGCCGGTCTGCATTTCAGCTCCTCCGGCGGCCGGGCCAATAATGCCTGCGCTGACCATAGTTGAGAAGCGTTGCTTTTTTGTACTATCTACAGATACCTGAAAGCTTTTAAGCATTAGGGTAGCGGCAAACGGACGATCGCCAAACAGTATATTATCATGACCTATACTGGTGGGTGTGTAGGCATCATGCTCCAGCCCCAGTCCGTAGCGAGTATATCCGTATTGCGGATGAAACAACAACTTACTAAGAGGAAACTTGCTCAAGGATGGGCTTACAAATTCTATAGCAACGCCTTGAGTATAATATATATCGGTAGCAGAAAAGAAATCGTTTTCATAGCTGAGGCGGAAATATTTATCATTATTTATATTCTTGAAAGATAGCATGTTGTTAATCTCTTGTGCAGATACAATTTGAGCTATCAATACAAGGAACAGCACATGTATACTTCTTTTTGCCATGCTCTTATGTACGATGAAGCGTCATATATAGATTTTAAGGGCTGAACAAGCCCTTAAAATCTCATTGCCTTGATAGCTTAATTAAGCATAGGGGGAGTATGGAAGACAGGATCAGGATTTTTAAGTGCCTGGTAATCGGCCACTGTACTTGCATACCCTGTCCATAATACTAATGGTAAATAATCCAATGCAAGCTTTTTGTCTTTTTTAAGCGCTAAAATTAAACTGGCAGTTGCCAGCACAGCGTCGGCCATAGTCCATGTGGCTGCCATTATAGGGCTTTTCTTACGGAAGTATATATAGTTAAATGAAAAGAAAATAGCCCATATTGCGCCCTGCAGCAGCATAAGCCGTCTTTTCTCTGTCACATTTTCTTTATTCAGAATTTTTATCAGTGCCTTTATCAGGAAAAAGTTATTAAAGGTCCAGGCTGGGGCGAATAGCCATGATGGGGGAGCCCAGGGCGCCTGTTTGTTCTTTTTATTATACAGTTTTATTTCCTGTTTCTTAGTCGTACCACCTGACAAGCCTCCAATGAATGATACTCCGGCTGCTATTAATGCAAAGTGCCACCATTTCAATTTTCCGGCAACTTTGCTGATATCGGTATTCATATTGATCAAGTTTTTGTTAGCAAAAGAAATAAATACAATGCCAGTGCTAAATAGGAAACAATGGAATTTTAAAATTGTTCAGCCTTTCTTTATTTTAAGTGCGCTAACGATAAACAGTACGATTTTCGCCTATGCTCAGTGTAAAGGAAGTATTATACAATTACTGCAGACAATATGTAGCCACCCAGAAAGCTGCTATTCAGAAAACGATAAATGATGCACAGGATGCTGCCAATGAGGACACCAAAAGCAGCGCAGGCGACAAATACGAAACCGGCAGGGAAATGATGCAACAGGAAATAAATCTAAATATGGTACGGCTGAATGAGGTAAATAAAATGAGTGAACTGCTCGACCTTATAAATCCAAAGCTGGAAACAGAAGCCGTAGTTCCTGGCAGCCTCGTAAAGACCGATCATGGCACTTACTATATTGCTATAAGCATCGGCAAAACAAAAGTTGAAGACGGGGAATACTATATCATATCCGCTGCATCACCAATTGGCGCACAACTAAAAGGACTAAAGACAGGAGATAGCTTTAGCTTTAATGGTAAGCAATATGAGATAAAGGAGGTAATGTAGTGCTTACACCAGTTCCTTCAGCTTCTCTACCACCGCATCTATCTCTTCCTTGGTATTATGACTTGAAAAAGAGAAACGGATAGGAACTATCTTGTCAGACAGACCATTATAGATAGCTTTAATAACGTGGCTGGTGCTGTTTGCTCCACTGGTGCAGGCGCTACCACCACTTACACAAATACCGGCCATATCCAGGTTAAAGAGCATCATGTCTGAGCGTTCAGTACGTGGGAAGGCAACATTCAATACGGTATATAAAGCACGGCCGTTACAGTCGCCATTGAAGGATACACCTGGGAATGTTTCCTTCAGTTTACTGCACATGTAGTTTTTCAGTTCTTTTATGTAGGCGCTGTCCTGTTCATAATTCTGTGTAGCTAATTCCAGGGCCTTAGCAAAGCCTATGATGCCATACAGGTTTTCAGTGCCCGCACGCATATTGCGTTCCTGCGAGCCACCGTTGATGTATGGCTTAATGCTTATGTTCTCGTTTACATACAGCATACCTACACCCTTGGGGCCATGGAATTTATGTGCTGCAGCGTTTATAAAATGTACATGGGTATTACGCAGATCAAAAGGGTAGTGGCCCACTGTCTGCACGGTATCACTATGAAAGATAGCGTCATATTTCCTGCAAAGCTCGCCAACAGCCTTTATGTCCAGCAGGTTACCTACTTCGTTGTTGGCATGCATCAGCGTTACCAGGGTCTTAAGAGTAGTGTCTGCCAGCAGCTCTTCCAGGTGGTCCATATCTATATGGCCATCCTTTGTCAGCTTTACAAAACAAAGTTTTGCCTGCCCGCTATGTTCCATATATTCCACTGTATGCAGGGTAGCATGGTGCTCTACCGGAGAGGTGATAATGCGCTTACAGGCAAGATCACGTATAGCAGCATTGATAGCTGTATTAGTGCTCTCCGTACCACCTGATGTAAAGAAGATTTCTCCCGGGTTAGCGTTCAATATACGTGCTACTGACTTGCGCGCATTCTCTATGGCCAGCTTTGTTTCGCGACCATAAGAATAGATAGATGAGGGGTTGCCAAACTTTTCAGTCAGGAAAGGCATCATGGCATCTAAAACTTCGGGGTGCAGTGCAGTAGTAGCAGCGTTATCTAAGTAAATACGGGACATACTTCCAGGCATTTGGTGTGCAAAATTACAATTTTTTACGGTCTGATACAGCCTCTATTTTAAAGCATTGGATTGGCATTTGCTATATCGATTGCTCTACTATTAAAGACGTAATAAATACGCAAGGGTTTAGGGTGCTGAAGTGTTAAAAAAAAGCCACCCTGAAGGGTGGCTAATAGAGCATTAACACAGCAAAATCTTCAAATATTTTTAGAAAGGAACATCGTTGTTCGTATTTGGCTTACCTGGTGGGGGAGGAGCGTTGTCGTCATCATCCCAGCTCATATCATTTGCCTTAGAAGGCATGGTTTGGAAGCCGCCGCCCGGTATGAATAGCTTTGACCCGCCAAACTCGCTCGCGTCACGGCGAATGCCGGCCTGCGGATTGTCATTGAAAGGTGTAAAACCACCACCTCCGCCACCACCGAAGTTGCCACCGCCAAAGCCGCCGCCGAAATTATTGTCTTCCAGATCCACAAACTTCTGGTACTCTTTTATGAAGCGGACTTTTACCGTATCCGTACTACCATTACGGTGTTTAGCTACGTGTATATGGGTTTCACCCATTATAGGCTGGCCCATTTCATCATTGTTAATACCGTAGTATTCAGGTCGGTAAAGGAACATTACAAGGTCAGCATCCTGTTCTATCGCTCCCGATTCACGAAGGTCACTCAACTGTGGCACTTTCGACTCTTTACGCGATTCCACTGAACGGTTCAACTGGGAAAGTGCTATAATTGGTATTTCCAGTTCTTTAGCCAGCGCTTTCAGGTCACGAGATATTTTTGAGATCTCCTGTTCGCGGTTCCCGCCTTTATCTGTACTTCCTTGCATCAACTGTAGATAGTCAATGATAATCATTTGAATATCATGTCGTTGCTTCAGTCGTCTTGCTTTAGCTCTAAGCTCGAAAATGTTCAAAGCTGCCTGATCATCAAGGTAAATTGGCGCTTTAGCCAGTTTATTCATGCGCTGGGTCAGCTGCACGAATTCATGCTCTTCCATACGCCCTCTCGATATGCTTTCCATGCTCACGTCGGTTACAGCGCTCAGCATCCTTTTTACGATCTGACCGCTACCCATTTCTAACGAGAATACCGCAACCGGGAATTGTTTTACTGAGTTCATGGCTGCGTTCATAGCCAGGTTAAGTGAAAACGCAGTCTTACCCACTGATGGACGTGCCGCCAGGATGATAAGATCGGTTTTCTGCCAGCCATTGGTAAGAGCATCCAGGGGCACAAAGCCTGAAGGGACGCCGGTTATATCTTCTTTCTTGTTTTTGCTTTCTTCTATTTCATGTATGGTAGCCACCAGCACGTCCTTCATGCTTTTGAAGTTCTTACGCAGGTGTTTATCTGTTATTTCATATAGGTTAGACTCTGCCTTGTCCAGCAGGTCAAATACATCCGTGCTGTCCTCATAAGCATCGCTAATGATATTGCCCGAAAGGCGTATTAGCTCACGCTGAATGAATTTCTCCATTATGATACGGGCATGCGCCTCTACGTGTGCGCTCGATACCACGCTCATGGTAAGACGTGTCAGGTAATACGCGCCCCCTACCAGTTCCAGTTCATTGTTTTTCCTTAGCTCTTCCGTGACAGTAAGTAAATCCACCGGCATACCTTTATCAAAAAGGCGGCGGATAGCAGCATAAATCTTCTGGTTAGCATCTACGTAGAAACATTCTACGCTTTGTATAATCTCCAGTACTTCAGCCAGTTTATCTTTTTCAAGCATCACCGCACCTAGTACTGCTTCTTCTAATTCTATGGCCTGCGGGGGTATTTTACCATATACAAGAGAGTTAATATCAGGCTTTCTTGCACGGTTGCTGCCAAAGTCTTTCTTAATGTTTACTGCCATTATGGGTTAAATTCTATTAGTCCTTTTTATGTTTTATATATCGTCGACGCTGCCTTTAACTGTTTCATAAGAGCCAGTCCGGACTCTTATTTCAGTTATCTGTTTTCAACACTTTATGTGTTAAGCCAGTGTTAATATAACGTTAAGTGCAACGGTGGGAGGACGAATGTAAATGCCAAAAACTGATTCGCAAAAATTTTAGGAGCATATAGTTATAATTCGGTTCTGCACCACTTGTACCCATACTTGCCAACATAATATGCTTATTTTCACTTTATTATTCACAAAGTTAGCAGGAAATGAACAGCAATACACATTTAATTCACGTAAAATTGTTAATAAATCAATGTATTCCTGATTTTTTATTGTGGATGCAATTTGCTATTATCATAAGCTATCTTTACAAAAATTTTGAGTTTTAATGATTGTCTCTTACAAATGGCTGCTTGAGTACCTCCCTGAACCTGTTTCACTCGATGAACTAAGTAAAATACTGACTTCTATAGGTTTAGAAGTGGAAGCTACAGAAGCGGTAGAGGCTGTAAAGGGCGGCCTGGAGGGCCTGGTGACCGGAGAAGTGCTTACTTGCGAAAAACACCCTAATGCGGACAAGCTGAAAGTGACAACGGTAAATGTAGGTACAGGAACGCCCCTGCATATAGTTTGCGGTGCTCCTAATGTAGCTGCTGGTCAAAAAGTAATTGTTGCGGTTGTGGGTACAACAGTACATCCTACCGAAGGTGAGCCATTCCTGATAAAGAAGGCTAAGATAAGAGGCGAAGAAAGCGAAGGCATGATATGCGCCGAAGATGAGATAGGTTTAGGCAAAAGCCATGCAGGCATCATGATATTGCCTGACGACACTCCGGTAGGCCTTGCAGCTAAAGTTTATTTCAATATACCTGAAACTGACCACGCTATACATATAGGTCTTACGCCCAATCGTTCCGATGCTATGAGCCATATAGGCGTAGCAAGAGACGTATGCGCTTATCTCACGCACCACAAAGGCGAGAAGTACACGGTCCGTCAACCAGATGTACAACTGCCCGCAAAAGGAAATGCTGCTATCAATATCAGTGTAAATATCGAAGCGGCAGAAGCATGTCCCCGATACACAGGCATCAGCATTGCTAATGTAAAGATTGGTCCTTCCCCCGAATGGCTGCAGCAAAGACTGGCTGCTATTGACTTACGCCCAATTAATAACGTAGTAGATATAACTAATTTCGTATTGCATGAATATGGCCAGCCATTGCATGCATTCGATGCTGACAAAATAAAAGGCAATACTATAAACGTTCGCCTGGCATCTGAAGGGTCAAAGTTCATATCTCTTGATGGCAAAGAAAGAAGCCTGAAAGCCAATGATCTCATGATAAATGATGCCAAT
>JBQCEX010000004.1:0-6472 GCA_051959855.1 Flavipsychrobacter sp.
AAGGCACTACCTTGTATGACCCCGATACAAAAGCTGTAAAGCTGGATGAGAATGGGAACCCTGTGATCAGTAAATTGAATGAGGATGAGTTGAGATCCATCGCTGCCGCCGGACATGGCACTTACAGCCTGCTGAACAACACAGACGAGGTTGCGGACAAGCTAATGGATGAACTGAGCGGCATGGAGCAGAAGAGCCTGGGCGCTGTAGTATTCACAGACTATACGAGCTACTTTCAATACTTCTTAATAGTTGGCTTTGCTATTTTAATAATAGAATGGTTATTGCCTGGTGCAAGTAAAAAGACGAGATTAAAAACAACATGAGGAAAGGACTTTATATAACTGCATTATTTTGCGGACTTGTGTATGCAGCCCATGCACAGTCTAACAACAGCCTGATACTAAAAGGGAATAAGCTGTATGAGCAGAAGAAATATAAAGAAGCCTCACAGGAATATGAAAAGGCGCTGCAGAAAAACCCTAATAACCTGCCCGGCATATTCAATCTTGGTAATTCACTTTACCAGCAGGGACAATTAGATCAGTCAAGAAAGGTCTTAGCTGCTGCTGCAAAAACGGCTGGAAATAAGGGCGCAAAGGGTGAAGCCAACTATAATATTGGTAATACCTACATGCAGGAGAAAAAATGGGAAGATGCCATTGACTATTACAAGCAGGCACTACGCAATAATCCTCAGGATGCTGATGCTAAATACAACCTTTCATATGCAATGGAGATGATGAAGAAACAAAACGGCGGAGGCGGAGGTAAGAACAACCAGAAGAACAAAGACCAACAGAATAAGGACAATAAACAGAACCAGCAAAACAAGGATCAGCAGAATAAAGATCAACAAAACAAAGACCAGCAAAACAAGAACGATCAGAATAAAAACGATCAACAGAATAAGGACCAGCAAAACCAACAAAACAAAGATCAGCAGGATAAAAATGATCAGCAGCATCCGCAGGCACAACCCAGTAAGTTATCTGAAAAGCAAGCCGACCAATTGCTGAATGCGTTGGAGCAGGAAGAAAAAAAGCTGCAGGATAAAAAGCAAAAAGAAAAAGGCGTGCCTGTAAAAATGGAGAAAGACTGGTAAGCTAATCTTATCTCTCCTGACTGAATAATTACTTACTGCCGTAAACAGCTCCATTTCTATCTTCTAAAAGATGTCCACATTTTTTCAACAGCTCAAAAAAATTTTGTAAAGAATTTTTTTAGTCGTGAAAATATTTTTAATATTGTGTAAGGATTGTACTTACTAACCCATCCTTTATACGAGTTCGGAAGGCCCACAACACTTCCGAACTTTTTTTATGCTCACTTGAAAACCTTTACCACAGCATATTTCAGAGCACACAAGTTTTTTCATCATGCTGCAGTATTACATTTTCTACAAGCCATACCAGGTATTATCACAGTTTACAGAAGAAGGTGAAAAACAAACTTTAGCCGATTATTTCAAAAATATCCCTACAAATATTTATCCTGTGGGCAGATTAGATTACGATAGTGAAGGACTATTATTGCTTACTAATGATAAACCATTAACACATCAGTTACTCGATCCTTCCTTCGCGCATGAGCGAACATATTGGGTACAGGTAGAAGGAGCAATAGATGATGAGGCGATAAAAAAATTGCAAGCAGGTGTGGTGATAAATGTGAATGGTAACATGTATAAGACAAAACCTGCGCTTGCAAAAATATTTGAACACACACCTGAGGTAGCTGAAAGAAACCCGCCAATAAGATTCAGAAAAAATATTCCGACATCGTGGATATCGCTTACGCTGCATGAAGGTAAAAATCGACAGGTAAGAAAAATGACAGCTGCAGTTGGCTACCCCACGCTACGATTAATAAGATACAGTATAGGAGATATAACAATAGAAAGAATGACACCGGGCAATTTTATAAAAGCAGATGCAGCCATCAGGCAATTGCTTTTTAAAAGAAATACTAAAAAATAGCAGATTATCATTTTGTTATGAAAAATTTGATAACTTTAAAAATCTGCTGATTTTAAATTAGCAAATTACATATAAGATGGTGAGAGTGTTTTTAATATCCCTTGTAATGAGGATATGCCGTATTAAGCTATAATACTGCGATAAGAACAATGATTGGATGGTGATCCCTTTTTAACCAAATAAGGGTTGTAACTTTGTCGCAAATAGCTAAACCTTAGATTGCTGCAACGCAATTAATGTAATCTTCTGATAGTTTTCATTGTTAATTCATACAGATAGCTATTTTTGTGACGTTAATTTTATTTTTCTTTTATGTTTAACCTAGTTTTATTTGGTCCTCCGGGCAGTGGTAAGGGCACGCAATCTGAGAATATTGTAAAGACCTACCAGTTAGAACACATCTCTACCGGAGACCTGCTGCGTGATGAAGTGAGCCGCCATACCCCCCTTGGCGTAGAGGCCAGGAAATATATGGACCAGGGCTTACTGGTGCCTGATGAAGTGGTGATAGGAATGATCAGCAGCAAAATAGATGAAAGGCCAAATGCACGCGGATTTATATTCGATGGTTTTCCGCGCACAAAGGCACAGGCTGAAGCCCTTGACAAGCTGCTTGAATTTAAGAATACACAAATACACCTTGTCCTTTCACTGGAAGTACCTGCTGAAGAGCTGATGAAGCGCCTGCTGAGCCGTGGCGCCACATCTGGCCGCAGTGACGATACTGAAGAAGTGATAGGCAAACGTGTAAAAGAGTACCAGGCGAAAACAGAGCCGGTAGCTACTTATTACAATCATCACGGTAAGCTGGAGCGTGTAAAAGGTGACAATACCATTGAAGATACCTTCAAAATACTTTCAAAGCATATTGACAAATATCTGTTGCCGGCCTAGTGGAAAAAGGGAATTTCGTTGACTATATAAGAATCTTCTGTCGCTCGGGTAAGGGCGGAGCCGGTAGTGCGCATTTTGCACGCACAAAGTTCAAGCCTAATGCGGGCCCTGATGGCGGCGATGGTGGCCGTGGCGGACACATTATACTGAAAGGCAATGCCCAGCTATGGACATTGCTGCACTTGCGTTATCACAAAAATGTACTGGCTGAAAATGGCGAAGGCGGAAGCAAAGACAATTGCACTGGCCGCCAGGGTGAGGACATAATACTGGAGGTGCCCTTAGGCACTGTAGCTGTAGATGAAGAAACGGAAGAAATAGAAGCCGAAATACTGGAAGACGGGCAGGAGATTATCTGGGTACCGGGCGGCCGCGGAGGACTTGGCAATACGAACTTTAAAAGTGCTACCAACCAGGCACCCGAATATGCACAGCCCGGTGAAATGGGAATTGAGGGTTGGAAGATACTGGAATTAAAAATACTGGCAGACGTAGGGCTGGTAGGTTTCCCTAACGCAGGTAAATCCACCCTCCTGTCTGTAGTAAGTGCGGCTAAACCCAAAATAGCCAACTACGCGTTTACCACGCTTGTGCCCCAGCTTGGCATAGTGCCCTATAAAGACAATAAATCATTCTGCATGGCCGACCTTCCCGGTATAATAGAAGGCGCGGCTGAAGGCAAAGGACTGGGGCATCGTTTTCTGCGGCATATAGAGCGCAACTCTGTATTGCTGTTCCTGATACCTGCAGACAGTAGTGATCATGCTAAGGAATTTGAAATATTGCTGAACGAACTGGAACAATACAACCCGGAATTGCTCGACAAAAAGATCCTTATTGCTATTAGCAAAAGCGATATGCTGGATGACGAGCTAAAGGATGCTATTGGCAAGACATTACCCCAAAATATTCCCCATTTATTTATTTCTGCTGTCACCAACCAGGGTATCAATACCCTTAAAGATGCGCTTTGGCAGGCGCTGACCGCGCAGGACTAACGCTTGGCATAAACTTTATTTCTATGCAATAAATTGTATAGCTTTATTGTAGCTGAGCATTATGAATATTTCGACAAACAGGGTAGAGGCCTTTAGCGATGGTGTGATATCCATTATCATTACCATCATGGTGTTTGATATAAAATTCAGCCATGTCATCAGTAAAGACAATATGACTGAGCTGGTGGTAACAAGGCAGCTCATTATTCTTGCCCCTAAGCTGATCACTTATGTATTCAGCTTTCTTATAGTAGGTATTATATGGCTTAAACATAACCACATGTATCTGCTGTTGCAGCGTGCGGACGAAAAATTACTTTGGCTTAACCTTAATCTTTTGTTCTGGCTTAGTCTTATTCCCTTCCCTACCTCTATGCTGGGTGGTAATCCATTTCTGCCTGAGTCAACTGCTATATATGGGGCAGTTCTGTTTATGACCACTTTTTCCTTTTCCATATTACGCCGGTATGCCATGAAGCATGATATGATGCATAAGGATGATCCGCTGATACGACACGAGATTGAAAAAGTAAATAAGAAGGCAAGACTGAAAAACTTTTTAGGCATGGGCGCTTATCTGCTATCTATACCTATGGCTTATGTGTCTGTTTATATTTCATTTATTTGCTTTGCCGTTATGCCTATTCTTTTCTTTATACCCGAAGGCATAGATGATAAAGACCTGGCAGAAAAAATACTCGAAAGGAATGAAACAACAGGTGAAGATCTAACATTGTAATTTTGCAGCTCATCCTTATTTAGAATCATGCAACAGGTAAGTGCGGAAGAACTACGCAACTGGATAAAAACCGATCACCCCTTTATGCTGATAGATATACGTGAAGACTGGGAACGCGCCGCTTATAATATAGGCGGTACCCATATACCACTTGGAGAGCTGATAGGCCGCATAAATGAAATTCCCAAAGAAGGTGATGTTGTGCTGTATTGTGAAAAAGGTATCCGTAGCGTATTAGCCATACAACGCCTGGAGCAGGCAGGATTTGCGAACCTCATCAATTTATCAGGAGGTATGAAAGCCTGGCAGATTTCTTTATAATTTGCTCAGCAATTCCAGGTAGCCACCAGCCTCCGTTACCAGCAGCCTGTGCGGCATACCCAGCGTTAACGTATAGTTCACATCCTGATGCCCTGCAGGAAAATTGAAGCATACGGGATAATTATATTCTTTTACTTTATCCCATATTATCTCCTCCACTGTTTGCCCGAACGGACGTTCTGTATCTTCCAGCTGCGTAAAGCCCCCTACTATCAGGCCAGCCAGATCATCGAGTTTGCCGGCACGTTTCAGGTTCAGCATCAGGCGATCTATATTATAGAGATGTTCCCCTATATCTTCTATGAACAGTATCTTCCCAAAGGTATCTGCCTCAGAAACGGAGCCCGTAAGATGAGCCAATATGGCCAGGTTGCCCCCTGTTAATATACTTGTCGCCTCGCCCGTTCTGTTAAATGATGATGCTGGTGTAGTATAATGCAATGCTTCTCCGGTCAATGCAGCATAAAAGCTTTTCAGGTAGTCTGTATTCTCCGCTTCCGGCTTAAAAGCACCGCACATGGGGCTGTGCATAGTAGGAATTTGCAACGTTGCATATATATGATTGTGCAGCACAACTATATCGCTGAAGCCGCATATCCATTTAGGTTTCTGTTTGAAAGCAGTAAAATCAAGTTCGTCTATTATTCGGCTCATGCCATAGCCGCCGCGGCCCATCAGTATAGCATCTAATTCCGCATCGTCCAGCATGGCCTGCAGATCTTGCCTGCGTTCTTCATCGGTACCTGCAAAATAGTATTCACCGGCACCTACCGTTGCTCCTATCTTTATCCGGAAGCCCCAGTCCTGCAAAATATCTATAGCGCCTGCCACACGCTCGTTTGAAACATAGCCGGAAGGGCAAGTAATACCAATAACAGAACCGCGCTTCAGATATGGAGGATGATAAACAGACACTTTCTTTAGTTTTCTTATTTACCTGCTAAGATAGCAAGCCTATATAGATATCATTGCCTTTTACTTCCAGCGGATAGGTAAATAATTTATAACCCTCGCCACTGGTATTGCGACCATTCTTAGGATCAAAGCGATACTTATGTACAGGGCATACAATGCGCCCCATCATATCCACCCAGCCGTCGCACAGGTTGCCACCCGCGTGTGGGCATAACGCAGCAAACGCATAGATGTGCTCTTTTCTTTTTAGTAAACCAACACGCTTTTCACCTGCCATTACCTCCGTCAGCTTATTTTCCTCCAGGGCAGACACTGTTATATTTTCAGCCTTTATCCAGTTATACATGCTATCTTCTTGCAGCGAAAAATTCTTTCATTAGCTGGGCGCACTCATCGGCCAGCACACCTTCGGTAAGTGTTGCCTTCTGGTGAAACGGCCAGTTAGTGCCTGTGGTCCTCTTAAAGCCATTCTTTACATCAGGCGTGCCGTACACTATATGGTGCAGCTTGCTCCAGTACATAGCACCACAGCACATCAGGCAAGGCTCTACAGTAACATATAGCGTAGCTTCCGGCAAATATTTACTGCCTATCGTATTGAAAGCGGAAGTCAGCGCTATCATCTC
>JBQCEX010000005.1:0-2078 GCA_051959855.1 Flavipsychrobacter sp.
ATAATTTATAAATTAACATCACTAATAATGCCAAAATACAAAATGCCGGAGTACTGCTCCGGCATTTTGTATTTTATGTTGTGATCTATTTTATTCAGGTACTACCAGGCGGAAGCCGTTACCGTGGATGTTTACTATTTCCACACTACTGTCTTCTTTCAGGTATTTGCGCAGCTTGGCTATGTACACGTCCATACTGCGGCCGTTGAAGTAGGTATCGCTACCCCAGATGCGCTTGAGGGCGGCATCGCGCGGGAGCAGATCGTTCTTATATTCTGACAGCATGAGGAGCAGTTCATTTTCTTTAGGTGAAAGTGTCTGCGTACTGCCGTCATGTTCCAGTGTACGGAGCTTGCTATTGAAGTGATAGCTGCCGATATTGAACTCGACCTGGGAATGCTGTTTTTCCTGCAGCTCCTGGTTGCGCTTCAGTACTGCTTTTATTTTGTGCAGCAGCACTTCGCTATCGAAAGGTTTTGTGATATAATCGTCGGCGCCCAGTTTGTAGCCTGTAAGAATATCATCCTTCATGCCCTTGGCTGAAAGGAAGAAAAGAGGCACATCGGGGTCTACATTTCTTATTTCTTCTGCCAGTGTGAAGCCATCCATATTAGGCATCATCACATCTAGCAGGCAGATGTCAAATTTTTCACGTCGAAAAGCTGCCAGTCCCAGAATACCATCGCGTGCCAGCTCTACAACAAAATCATTCAGCTCCAGGTAGTTCTTCAATACTTGCCCGAAGTTATTATCGTCTTCAACAAGTAATATTTTGTGTTTTTCTTTTTCCATAGCTATTATTCTGTTGCATCAAAAGTAATGCCCGCAAAGTAAGAATTAAATCTAATTTTTTGTTAATTAAAATCTCGGGCAGTTCATGGTGCGTACACCTCTGTCGCCCATTTGGAATTTGCTGTAAAGACCCTGGTATATGATGGAAAACTCCATAGCGCCGTAGCTGCCAGTGGCAGGCCGGATGTCGGAAATAGGGTAGTCGTAACTGCCAACTATTTGTAAACCATTCCATTCCATACCAAATGCACCAATGATAGATTCATTAAAGCGATTGAACACGCCGAGTATAAGACTGGTATTGTTGTCTTTAGTATTTACCAATTGTGCTTTCAGCAGGGAGCCATAGACGAGCTCGTAAGCACCCGTTTGCGTAGTGTAGTAGGCAGAAGGATTTAATGTCCACACCTCTGTGAGGCGGAAGATACCGTCAAGGTTTACGGTTGGGCGAATGCCTACTTTATTGCTCATGTTATAAAAGCTCTCAACCGGCTGATTGACATTGGCAACGCCAACGCCTAGCTTTATATACATGGCTTCATTAGGAAAATAGGCATAATTGAGCCCTGCACCTATGGTGCTGTAATTTGTTTTAGCAAGGTTGCCGCTCTCGTTGTTGGACAATGTTTTATTGAAAGTAAAACCGTCCCATTGGGAGTCGAAGGTAAGTGCGCCAAGATTGACGCTGCGCTGCACGGCGCCATAAGAAAGGCCCGCAGATAACATGCTGGTGGGTGTAATGCCCAGGTGATAAGCTACAAAGCCCTCTACACGCGTGAGTGCGAGGTTGCCATCGCCTGCTTTATCATTAAAGAATGCACCGCCTATGCCCAGCCAGTTATTTCTTTCTTCGTTGTGAAACAGCTTAAAATCTGCAAAGGCTGAAAAAGTATTGTAGGGCACCGGAATGGTAGCCCATTGATTACGATAGTTAGCTCCCAAACGGAAATCATTATCAGACATCAATGCAGTATTGGCAGGGTTAAGCAACATCGGAGCATTATAGTATTGAGAAAAATGCATGCTTTGAGCTGAAGCTATATTGGGTATGCAACCGGCGAGGGCGGCGATTGTATATGCTATATGGAGTAAAGACTTTTTCATAATTGTGTAAGTTAAACTGTTATCGTAATAAGGTGACATTTCCCTTTCTTTCAAAAGTAGTTCCGTCTATAAAAGTAACATTGAGTATAAATGCGTAAGCATCCATTGGTTGCGGCTGCCCATTGAAGTTGCCATCCCAGCCCACGTTCATATCAGTAGTTTCAAATACTTTCTGTCCCCAG
>JBQCEX010000006.1:0-4951 GCA_051959855.1 Flavipsychrobacter sp.
TACGATCTCACTTACTTCTAACTTTACAGTTTCATCATATAACACTGTTGTCTGCTGCATTATTGTTTCATTTTCTCTTAAGGTTAATACAATTTTAGTCCCCTCTGTCACACTCACAGCAAGCCCCGATAGCTTTATATCAACCACCACAACAACTACCTTTACGGCAACGGCCGTTAATGCTGGCACCAAGCCTGTTTTCCGTTGGTATCAGGATGGTATAATAGTCACTGGTGATTCTGCTAATACATATATCGTTCATGGGGGCATTACCGATAAAGACAGCATCACTGTTCGCTTGCACAGCAACGCAGTTTGTGCACTTCCGGATACTGCCTCAGCACATATAAAATTACTGCCTAAAAGAAGGTTGACAGTGAGCAATATTATTAGCGAAAACAATGATATTCAACTGTATCCCAATCCCAACGACGGCAACTTTATCCTAACCGCCCTTATTGGCAACATTGATAAACAGGCTTCGATTGAAATCGTGGACGTTGCAGGAAGGTCTGTCTACAAAGAAGCGGCTTCTGTTAATAATGGAAAGCTTAATAAACATATCAGCCTAAAGAATAATACGCCTGCAGGCACATATACATTGTATATTCATAGTGGCGATTCATCAAAACATATTTCTTTCACCCTTCAGAAATAATATTCTGATTAAATACCTGATATGAAAAAAATTATCCAATTCATTACCGTCTGCATCACAGCTTGCCTTGCTTTCCCGTTTCAGTCCAGGGCTTCCCATGCCGCTGGCGCTGAGCTCACCTATGTTTGGAAAAGTGATTCCACTTATACGGTTATTTATCACTTTTACAGAGATTGTACAGGCATTACGGAGTCCGACAGTATTTCACTATGCTACTACAATACATGTGATGGTTTTACAAATAAAGTCTTTCTGAAGAAAGCCACAACTATTTATGGCGGCCTTCCTAATGGTTCGGATGTACAATACACTTGTCCTGGCTTTCCTAATACATGTCATGGCGGTACTATTCCAGGATTTCAGGAATGGTGGTATGAGAAAGACATTACATTACCTTCCCGTTGCAACAAGTGGGTGTTTGCGCATACGGAGTCTGCAAGGAATGGTGCAATAAAGAATATTACTGCTGATAATTTATATGTGGAAGCTACATTGAATAATGAGCTTGCACAAGGCAATTCTTCTGCCTTTTTTGCAGTAAAACCCGTTATAAGTGTTTGTGTTAACCAGCCCTATACTTATTCAGCTGGCCCGATGGATGTAAATGGAGACTCTCTTTATTTCGAATCGGTTACGCCATTGACATCAGGAAACGATTGCGGCCCTGTCGCCTTTGAAACTTATCTTTCGGGTTATAGTCTTCCTTCCAATCCGTTAGCTTGTCGCAACACTTTTACTACCGATCATTACAGAGGACAAATGTCCTTTACCCCAAATCTGGTCGGTATGTATGTATTAGCAATGAGAATTACTGAGTATCGTTACATCTCAGGCTACTGGCGAAATATCGGGCAGGTCACACGGGATATGTTGATTTATGTTGGTAATTGCTCTGTTACACCGCCACCTGTATCCGTCACGGCTAATGACAGCACTGGTTACAATGTTTGTGCAGCTGATACCCTGCATTTTTGCTTCAATATTAAAAGTGCAGATACCGCAGCTAAATTACAAATTACTGATAATGCTGCCTTGCTTGGTGGTTCAGTTTCTTATACAAATAAGTTTACTGATTCTGTCAACGCTTGTTTCACTTGGACACCGGGCGTTCTTGATGCAGGATTACGTACCTTATTAATTACGGTAAAAGATTCATCATGTCGCGGAAGCTTTCCAATATCTGTTCCTGGTACCTTCGTAATACCTCTGCATATTGCTCCGATTACAAAAATAGTAAACGATACTAATGCTCTTTGTGTAGGCGATTCGGTGATATTGGCGGCTATTGGCGGTAGCAACTTTACCTGGGATGTGTTGCCGGGGGGGTCTCCTGCATCTTCTTTAAGCTGTACTCACTGCAAAATAACAGTGGCCAGGCCTACAGTTACCACCAATTACATAGTGCATACAACTGATTCTACCTTGTGCAGTAACAGGATACTGTTACTATCAATGTAAGATCAACACCTTTTACGCCATCCGTTTCTTTGGCGGTTTCACCAAGTACTGGTGTGTTTCCTGGCACAACAGTTACATACACAGCCACAGTTATCAAAGGTGGCCTGCTTCCGGTATTTCAATGGTTCAAGAATAATACATTGATACCTGGTGCTGCGTCAAATGTCTATATTACAAATACGGTGACTCCGGCAGATGTGATAAAAGTATTAGTCCATAGTAGTGCTCCATGTGTAAATCCTGATACAGCCTCTGCGTCCGCGGTTGTGCTTACTGTTGATGAATTGGCTGGGAATACACAGGCCGTTAAGTTGTATCCTAGTCCCAATAATGGAACTTTCAATATTGCAGGTGATATTGTCGGTGTTGTTAATAATAAGGCTGCTGTTACCATAACAAACGTAACTGGTCAACTTGTTTATAGTGCTGCATTACAGGTAAGCAACGGAAAGGTCAATGCTCAGCTTGAATTATCAAAAGATTTGCCGGCTGGCATCTATACCTTACAGCTTACTTCTGGTAAACAAACATATCACTTGAAGTTTGCAATAAATAGATAGGTATCTTTTTTTATGTATATGCACATTTGAAGCAATTTCAAATGTGCATATCTTTTCTTGGAAACCGCTTGTTAATAATAGTACATTGCACACATTCGCTAATCATATACCCTGATTAGAAAAGTTCTTTGACCTACTGTAAACCCTTTTTCCGGTTGTCTATTTTTCTGCCTGACCGGAAATTTTACCTGCATCCCGCTACAGGTGCCTATATTACAATTTCCGTCACCGGAAAAAGCAGAAAAAACCGGAAATTTCCGGAAATAAATTGCTTTCGGGTTTTACAATCCGCGATATATGAGTGCAACTGCCCGAAGGACAAAAAATGAGACATTTTGAGACATTTTTGTCCGGTTTTGTCCTCAATGTTACATTGTGTTTGTTTTTAATAAGTCAGTTTTGGCAATACTTTCAATAGTTTATTCTGGCAAAATGTCCCATAAAGACTTTTTCTCCCAAATGTGACATTTGGATTAACTCGAATCATGCAAATAAGTTATATGCTCGTCCGTGATCATCGGGAAATCCCGTTCCCTTCATTACCTTTGCGCCCACCATGCAGCAGCTAAACGTGCAAATTGTAAACAAATCGCCACACCCTCTGCCTGCTTATCAAACAAGCGGGGCATCCGGTATGGACATTCGCGCCTGGCTGCCGGAGCCGGTACTGTTACAGCCTATGGAGCGTAGGCTCATCCCTACGGGCCTGTATATAGCCTTGCCCCTTGGCTACGAAGCACAGATAAGACCACGTAGCGGATTAGCTATCAAGCGTGGCCTGACTTTGGTAAACACTCCGGGAACTATAGACTGCGACTATCGTGGTGAAATAATGGTACCTATGATTAACTTATCCACAGAACCGCAACTGATCAATGATGGCGAACGCATCGCACAAATGATCGTTGCACAGTATGAGCTGGTTACCTGGCTCCAGACTGAGGAACTGGAAAGCACTGACCGTGGCGATGGTGGATTTGGACACTCAGGCGTACATTAATAATATTAACTAAACTTAAGATAAACTGAAGTATCAATGAACATCATTATTCCAATGGCAGGCATGGGTAAGCGTATGCGCCCGCACACACTTACTACTGCGAAACCCCTTCTTCCTATTGCCGGCAAGCCTATTGTACAGCGCCTGGTTGAAGACATCATTGCTACCAGCAATGAGAAGGTGGAAGAAATTGCCTTTATTATAGCGCCAACTTTTGGTAAAGAGGTAGAAGCACATCTGTGCAAGGTGGCCGAAGCCCTGGGTGCTAAAGGAAAGATCTGCTACCAGGAAGAGCCGAAGGGCACGGCACACGCCATACTTTGCGCTGCCGATAGTCTGAAAGGGAATGTGTTCATCGCTTTTGCTGATACACTATTTAAGGCTACGTTCAGCATCGACACTAACAAGGATGCGATAGTTTGGACTCAAAAAGTAGAAGATCCCACTGCTTTTGGCGTGGTAAAGCTGAATGCCAATAACGAAATAGAAGCCTTTGTAGAGAAACCAAAGGAATTCGTGTCAGACCTGGCTATCATCGGTGTATATTATTTTAAGGATGGTGAAAACCTGAAAAAAGAGCTCCAGCGTCTGATTGATGAGAACATCATGCTGAAGGGTGAATACCAGATTACTGATGCTATGGATCACATGTTGAAAAAAGGCGTAAAGTTCTATACCGACCAGGTAGAAGAATGGCTGGACTGCGGCAATAAAGATGCTACTGTATATACTAATCAGCGTATTCTGGATATTAAAAAGAATAGTGAGAAGCTGGTAGCTGCAAGTGCTAAGCTGGAAAATTCTGTGATAATTGCGCCTTGCTATCTCGGCGAGAACGTAGTGGTAAAGAATTCAGTTGTAGGTCCCTATGTATCGCTCGAGGCCGGCGCACAGGTTATAGATTCAAGGATAGTAAATACCATTATCCAGGCCGATAGCATTGTTAAAAATATGCAACTGGAAAATTCCTTATTAGGGAAAAATGTAAATTACACTGAAAAGCCTCGCGAATTAAGTGTTGGGGACTTTTCAACACAATCATGATTTTTTTGACCAGGAAGTTTTCTATACACATATTATTCCTTTCATTCCTGTTGCTTGGTATTGCTCCCGCTATGGCACAGCAGTCCCAATCCATGTCAATATTGGCTACAGCCGAAACAGAAACACCTGACGAGCTGTATTATGACGCGGTAAAGCAGGTAATGCTGCGAAATGATAAGAATGCCCAATACCTGTTTGGTGAGTTTTTAAAGGTAAAACCAGACGACGCTG
>JBQCEX010000007.1:0-3115 GCA_051959855.1 Flavipsychrobacter sp.
ACGAACAATTTCTTCGTAAATTTCAGGAGAACCATCAACCCCCAATCGTAAAATCTACAATCAAATCCACGTTTGTCGACATAAAGGCAAATGAACTTATTCCTCATTTTTTTCAATCACTGAAGCCATATTACAAGCACGGTAAAATAAAAGAACCATTTGCCGATGTGAAGCGAGAAGAATTGATTTTGATTCTTTTGCAAAAGCAGCCAGATTTATCCGATGTCCTTTTTGATTTCGGCATTCCGCAAAAGATAAACCTGGAAGAGTTTATGAACCGAAATTTTAAATTCAATGTAAGTGTGCAACGTTTTGCTTTTTTAACAGGACGAAGTTTATCAGCCTTCAAACGAGATTTTAATGCGATATTTAACGATACGCCAACGCATTGGTTGGTAAAAAAGCGTTTAGAAGAAGCCCATTTTCTATTGGAAAAGAAAAAACAAAAACCGTCAGATATTTATCTCGATTTAGGTTTTGAAACTTTATCGCATTTTTCATTTGCCTTTAAAAAAAAGTTCGGAAAAACACCTACTGAGATCGCCGGTTAAGTATTTAGTTCACCTTTTCCCGATCTGGATTATCCCGCCGTTCCCCGGCCGTACAACCGGAGCCTCTCTCCATTTGCATTAGGCCGGCTAGTTTTGTTTTCCCGTCCGCTCGCTTGAGCAAGCTCAGTTCGCTTCCGGATAAAACAAAATCCCGAAGCAAAGCTTCGGGATTCGTTGTTGTCCGACCTGGATTCGAACCAAGACAAACAGAGCCAGAACCTGTTGTGCTACCGTTACACAATCGGACAATCCTTAATTGTGGATGGCAAAATTAAGAAAATTATTGTTTTTAAAAGAGATTTTTTAACTGATACTCAATTGCCCGGAAGTATTTATTCCTGTGAGATATCATACAGCGTCCGGCAAGTATTTAGGAAAACATTATACTTTACAGGTTTTATCAGGTAGTCCTTGGCGCCTAGCTCCAGGCAGCTTTTTTTCTCCATGTCATTTACTGATGTAGAAAGGATAACAACAGGAATATGAAGATACATGGGGTTGTTTTTTAACACCCTCAGTGTTTCAGTGCCATTGAGTCGCGGCATATTTAGATCCAGGATGATAAGATTAATTCCTTCAGCCCCTTTATTGTCAAGATAGTCAAGAACTTGCGTTCCATCTTCTACAAAATTTATTACGTCTGCAAGCCCTAGTTCCCTAAAGCCTTCAGCCATTATGAAGCGATCTTCCTGATCATCGTCAGCTAGTAATATCTGCACGCCCTTAGTCATTAGATAGAGTGAAAAAAATGCTGCTGTTTTTTGTTGAAAGTATTTTGTTTTCGACAAAAAAATCATTCCACAAATATGAAGAAAGGGAACTACTAAAAAAATATTAGCCTAATTGAATTAAGGTCATAGAATTTTCTGACGATTTACAAAACCATTGTCATTGTATTGTCGTATATATTCCGATAAATGGATTGTATAACCTAAAACAATGATCATGAAAAAAGGATTGCTGAAGAAAATATTACTTGCCACAGGATCAGTATTTCTGTTACTGGTCGGTGTCCTTTGTGTGCACATCTATATGGTTACCAGGCCTAAAGCCCCTGATATGCATACCAGAGCAATGGTCCGGGTAGACTTCAAACAGGAGATGACCACCAATGACGCAAACAGGATAACTGCGTGGATGTACCAGCAGAAGGGAGTGGACCATGTATTGTACAACCCTGTTTCTAAGATCCTTGTATTTACATTTTCCCCTTTCACTACTACTGCTGATGAAATAGTAAATAATATGAAAACAAGCCTGAACTATAATGCAGTGCGGTATATACCAAGCAAGCAAGAAATGAGTGCTGGCTGTCCCGTGGCATCCACCTCTTTTACCTATAAAGCCTACAGTTTTATCAAACATATTTTCTAAACGCTAAATCTGACAAAAAATGAAAAAAACAATCATGAAGAAAGCCGCATTATCTACTGTTGTCGCGGGGCTGGTTATTTCTGTATCGATGTTCACATCCTCGTGTAAAAAGAGCAGCTCGTCACCAAGTATGACATTATATGATTCACTGGGAGGTACCTCTATGGTGGCAGACCCAATCAATCCTTCAACCCAGATAGAAAAAGGGCGACTGGGCATTCGCAACGTGGTGGACAGTACCATATTTGTCATTGCCGGAGATACAGCTATCAATGGTTACTTTACAGTGTTGCTATCTGAAGTAACTAGCGGCAACCTATCAGGCTATGAAGCGTTGAGCAAAAACCTTACAGACTTTATGTGCGTAGCTGTAGGTGCTAAGGATTATACCTATATGGGCAAGAGCATGGTAGCTGCGCATGACCCTGCACAAAACTCAAGAATAAACGGAAAAGTTGATAATGGCGATTTTGATGCCTTTGTAGCAGACCTGGTTGTAGGCGCAAAAAAGAATGGCTTATCTGATCAGCTAATTGGCCGCGTAGGAGCTGTGGTGAATACTGTGAGATCGCAAGTAGTGCAGAAATAATTTTTTTCTCTATCCTTTATATCTCCTGTGCCCCGGTGTTTGCCGGGGCACTAATGTTCGAGATAGGTAGAAATAAAAAAGACCTGCATTATGCAGGTCTTTTAGTTGTAGTCCGACCTGGATTCGAACCAAGACAAACAGTACCAAAAACTGTGGTGCTACCGTTACACCATCGGACTAACCGTTATTGGGCTGCAAATGTACGGCAGCTTTTTAAAAGCTCAAAACATTTTTATGAAAACTTTACCTGCGTTGTGATTAAATAAGGAAAAAAGAGCCGAATTTTGTAATAATCTTAGTTCTTTTTCACCCGCTTTTCTATTAGGTTTGTAATCTGTTTTCCCATTTAAAATTATATAGTAATCATGTCTAATGCGGCTAATCCGCGCCAGTTTGTTATTAAGTTTATTTTTATCAGTATCGCTTCGGTAATGCTGATAAGACTATTGTTTTTGCAAATATTCGAAACTAAGTATAAGGTAATGGCGAACGACATTACCATCTACAGGAAAGTTGTTTACCCGCCACGTGGTATTATACTGGACAGGAAGGGGCGTACTATGCTATACAACCAGGTTGTGTATGACCTGATGGTAACCCC
>JBQCEX010000008.1:0-2412 GCA_051959855.1 Flavipsychrobacter sp.
CCAGGTTATAAGTAGATAACTGATGGATTATTTCGGCAGTGTTATTGCCACCTATGCCACATACTACAGGTACACGTTTATTGCATTTTTCTATAATGAATGCCAGAATGTCCCGCTTTTCTTCAGCAGATAGGGTAGGGGTTTCTGCAGTAGTTCCCAGTGCCACCAGGTAGTTAACGCCGCCTGCTATAGTACTGTTAATAAGCTTTTCCAGGCCAGCATAGTCAACGTTCCCGTTTTCATTAAAAGGAGTAACTAATGCAACGCCGGTACCTCTGAATAAATGAGACATTTGTAAGAATTCAAAAATTGTATGTAAAAATTAATGCTTAGCTATTTACTTCGTCGTAGAAGCCCATTTTCGAGAACTTCTCTATTCTTTGTTCTATACGCTTTTCCGGTGCCATGCCTGAAAGTTGTGGCAGTGTTTCCAGCAAGTAACGCTTTATGGTAGCTGCCATCTCTTCAGGCTGTGCATGTGCGCCACCTACAGGCTCAGGCAATACACCATCCACAAGGCCAAAACTGCTCATGTCTTCTGATGTAAGCCTTAATTGTTCTGCGGCTTTCTCTTTAAAGTTCCAGCTTCTCCACAATATAGATGAGCAGGATTCCGGAGAAATCACAGTATACCATGTATTTTCCAGCATAATAACCTTATCTCCAATACCAATACCCAATGCACCACCAGATGCTCCCTCACCTATAATAATGCAGATAACAGGCACTTTCAGATTTACCATTTCAAACAGGTTGCGCGCTATAGCTTCGCCCTGTCCCCGCTCTTCAGCCTCAAGGCCCGGATAAGCGCCTGGAGTGTCAATCAACGAAATAATGGGATGTCCGAATTTCTCTGCCATCTTCATCAATCGCAGTGCTTTGCGGTAACCTTCGGGGTTAGCCATACCGAAATTGCGCATTTGACGCATTTTGGTATTCACACCTTTTTGCTGACCTATTACCATTACCGGCTGGCCATTTAGTTGGGCCATGCCGCCTATCATTGCCTTATCGTCGCGCACCTGCCTGTCGCCATATAGCTCTGTAAAATTGGAAAATACCTTTTCAATATAATACAGTGTATATGGGCGGTCCGGGTGGCGGCTTAACTGCACCCTTTGCCAGGGTGTAAGATTGCGATATATATTATTGCGAGTGCTTTCTATGGATGTTTCCAGTTCTTTGATACTATTAGTAACATCAACATGACTTTTAGCCGACATCTCTTTCAACTTATTGATCTGCGCATACAACTCCTCCAACGGCTTTTCAAAATCCAGAAACTGCATAGGTAATGTTTAGACTGCAAAAGTAATAGTTTGGGCTGTAAAGACCATATATGAAAGTCAGTATTAAAAATGTATAGCTGTTACAAATGATAAATTAACCCTCATTTTTGATTAGGTTGTTTTACTTTTGATAAATCATTGATATTTATTAGTATTATAAACTTTGATTTGAATCTGGAGAAGTTGATATCAACGTGATTTAGTCTACGATTTATTGAAATAAAAAAATCATTATGGGAGTACTGAACTATAGATCTAAGCTTATATGGGATAAAGTTGTCAATAACGTCAGGAAACAAGTTTTTTCCGGTCATGAGGTAGTATGTCAAATGTGCGGATGGAGTGGGAAAAAATTTTTTGGCACAATGGCGACATGCCCCTCATGCAAAAGTGTACGCAGGACCCGGCTAATACCATTTAGCGTACAAAAATTTAACATGCAGCTTGAATCAGCTTCCGTATTGCATATTGCACCCAACAAACAGGAATATGGCTTTTTTAAAACAAGAATAAAAAATGGCACTTATGACCGCGTGAACATAAGGCCGTGTGAATATTCAAATATAGTCGCAGACATAACAAAAAGCGAACTTAAATCAGATACATACGATTTCATTGTCTGCTGGCATGTGTTGGAGCATATTATAGAGGATGAGAAAGCTATTAGTGAAATGTTCCGCATTTTAAAACCTGGAGGAGCTGCATTGATTAGTGTGCCCATATACCCTACCGGCAATACTCAAACTTGGGAAGCACCTATTGGCTCAACACCGGAAGACTATTTAAAATATTGCGGCCATGACGACCACAAAAGATGTTGCGGATATGATTATAGCTTAAGATTTGAAAAAGCAGGCTTCGATACAAATGAATTAAAATGCAGTGAGCTAGCCCCATCGGAGGTAAAGAATTATGGCCTCAGTCCTCAGCATGTAGCCTGGCTGTTTGTGAAGCCTTTAAATTAGGTCCGCTGATGTAAATCAAGGTCGGGAGGACAATTGTATCGTTTATTGAAATCTGGTATCTTATTGCCAATCGTAGTTGATCAAATTAGTAGCGTAAAATTTTTCAGAAATTTCTTGAACAAACATTTGCAGAATTCAAAATTTTGCGCTTATCTTTG
>JBQCEX010000009.1:0-4276 GCA_051959855.1 Flavipsychrobacter sp.
ATTTTGAGCGTTGAAAGAGACTTTAAATTTACCATCAGTAGGATTTGGATACATTACCAGATTTTCAAGATTGCTGATATTGCCTACACCCGTTGTCCATGCACGGTTGAAGCGTACTACAAAATCCCAGGTTTCACCGGACGTGTATGCACCACATGCATCATCAGATGCTGCGTTAGGGCCTACATCATTATTTAATATTAACCTCATCCCGGTTGGCACATCAGATATTACAACATCTGGTATTGTTACCGATGATGTAAGGTACCAGCTCGCCGACGTTGAATAAGCAGTCCATACTCTTTCATTCGGCACATCGTAGCTATGGTTATTATTATAATCAATGAATAATGTAACCTTAGCGTCAGCATGTTCCTTTGCCTTCAGTATATGATACAATCCAACAGTATAAGTCGTATCAACATACAGATTTATAATATTGCCTGCAAAGTTAGTATGACTGTGCGTAGCCGCAGGATTTAACAAGTGCGGGCCTTTCCTGTTCATCACAAATGGTCCGAAGGTAAAAGCGCCTATATCACTACTGTCAGCCACTGGCCCTCCTGTTGCTGCACTAAAGCAATAACATTCATATCCCTCACCACGCCTGATCTTAATTGCATTTGAGAAGCCTGTATCATTTGATGCCAGACATACTATTGCCATACGGTACCATGTAGTAGTAGTAAAGAACTGAGTAAGTGTATCTCGCTTGCTTGTACCGGGCATATTGCCCCAGGTTACTCCATCTGGTGAATATTGCCATACCCAGTTAAGACCGATCATATGATGTTCATGAGAAGTATCAGATAATGTAAAAGAATAGCCTGAGCACATGATACTATCCGTAGTTGTTGCAGTGCCCGCATTTGGAGCTGCATTGCACGGACGATAATCAATGTTTATAAGATAATCCCTTATTTCACCATTATTGCTATACCAGTCACTGGCACATGGATCAAGCGGGCTTGAATTATAAATACCCATCATTACACGCATACCTGTCAACCCAAGCATTGCATCATGTGGTATACGTACAGTATCGTCTGCAGTAGGCAGTGATACTGATGTGGCTTCGCCATCAAATGCCAGTTCTCCTGCAGATCCATCAAATGTTCCGCTATGGTCATAATCTATATATACTTCTATAGGGTAGTGATCTTCAAACGAACTGAATGGTGATACCTCTGTTATATAAAAGTGATATAAACTATCCGGAGATACTGTAGGCAGCAGTGCAGAATCCGTGAAATTTGTATAACCATTCAGCGATGACAGGTCACCATAGTTAAGCTCATCAGCCCATGGATTATCTGTTATCGGCGATACAACAGTCGTATGATCAATAACTGTATCACCGGTTGATTCTTTAGTGATAGAAAAATTACCTATAGCACCTTCAATATCGGCATGCTGAATGCCGACTACCGGGTTACAATAACATTTATAAAATGGCTTAATCACAATTTTCACCACATTACTTGTGTCAGATAAACCAGAGTTCCTACATTTTACTACAACTCGCAGGTAAGTATTAGATAGATAGCTCAAGGTAGCCACCTTAGTTGTATCGCCATTCACATCTCTCCATGTTACACTGTCTGTAGACTCCTGCCATTCATAGGCGAGTCCTGCAACTTCGCTGGTTCCTATCGCCTGGCGTTTAAATGTCTCGTTCGAGCATACTGTATCACCTGTCAATACCCCTGCAGTTGGCTTGCCATCACATGGTAAAACTATTTTCACGTCATCAAGACCTAACCCTGTACTATTACTGTAGTTCGGGTCGCCATATATACCCCTGAAATCTATCACTGTTGTAGGCGATGTAGAAGGGATGTTTGCATTACAGAATTTCCATGATCCATCGCCATTGAAATCACTTCTCAGCATGGTAAATGTATTACCACCATCCGTTGATATCCACGCAGAGATAGTATCTGAATTTGCTCCTGAGGCTGCGCCAATATTAGTATAGTACTGTAGCTCCTTAACTCCGGGTACTGTGCTGCAATCCAGGAATAGATACAGGTGCGCGGTAAGGATACCTGACCCCCAGTGATCATAGGTAGATAAGCGTGCAGAATGGCTACTGTCAAAAGCTACCGGAGAATATTCATATGGAGCGTATTCCCATGGTTCAGACCAGCCGGCACTATAACCTTCATCGTCTCTGCGCCAGGTATTATAACCGTCTGTAGGGTAGTTTATCCAGTTGCTTTCTGTCGATCCGTCACTTAGCACTGGTTGGTCAGTTGTAGAGCAATGGTCATTCCAGCTTTCAAAGCTAAAATGATAGCCAGGTCCTGCTGGTGCAGGCAGGTTAATTGCTGCATAAGGAGTCGGTGTTACATCAAAGCTGGTAATATCCGAGGTCATGGTTGTTGCCGGGCTCGTATACGGGCACGTTACTACCACCTGGTACTGCACGCTATCAAATAGTGGTGCTGTAGTATAACTGGTTCCGGTTTGGCCGGGTATATCTGTAAAGGTTGGAGAGGACGGCGTAGCTATCTGCCACTGATAAGTAATACCACCAGCTGGTGCAATACCCGTTATATTCAAGTTATAGCTGGCACCGGCACACGAGCTTATTTCACCTGTTGGGTCTATTGCTCCGCCGCTGGCGAGGCCTGTACACGCCGGCGCAACCAGCACACTGTCAAGTCCTATGTCTGTCTGATCATTAGTACCACCCCAGCCCACAGGATCACCGCCATTTCGTTTTGCAAGAAATCTTATTATTGTCGTTGCTGATGTTGATGGAATTTGAACCTGTATTTTTTTCCATTCCTGGGCAGTATCTGCCCCCCATATCTGGTTAAAGGTTTTACCTCCATCTGTTGACATGAATACATCAAGCGAATCATTATCATTACCTAAGAAATCCTCCATGCTGGAGATCCAATCAGGCGCCTGATTTTTAAAGTAGAACTGAAGCAGTTTATTTCCTGCACCACTACAGTCTACATGCAAATCCATGGTTCCGCTCCAGGTAGCCCCACCTGCAGCTATATATCCGCCCCAGTTTGGTGAGCTATGGAAACGGGCGCAATGTGAACCGGATGCTGCCTGGGTGTATGGATAATAAGAATTTACGGTAAACGACGAGCCTGGCAAATAACAGCCTGAACTGGTCCAGCCACCATAACTGCAGCCCTGGTCATCTCTGCGCCATGAACCATCACCTGTAGTGGGCGTAGTTCTCCAGTTACTACCTGGCACATCCAGCAGGTCACAGAAATTCTGCCAATTTTCAAAATCCTGAACATATGGAAGCGCTGCATAAGCAGGGTCACCGGCACCCACAGTATCAGGCAAGGTATATGCAACAAGGCCGCTGCCCTCGCATGAATCTTTCAGCCTGTAGTAGTTAGTTATCGTTACACTTCCTATAGTATAGTCTGTGTTTGTTGCGCCTGTTATATCTGTCCATGGCCCTGTAGGCGAACTGGATATCTGCCATTGTAAGTCCTGGCCTGGCGCTAATCCCGCTGTGCCGCTAATGGTAACTTTAGATCCACTGCAACCAATAATATTAGCTGCACCGGGAACTAAACTTACTGTCGGCATGCCACTGCATGGCGGAATATGATCTACTGATACATCATCTATATACAGATCTGCTTCCAAATCCGATATTGCATCAAATATTATATACACGCTGCTTGATGAAGAGAAAGATGAAGGGATTACCAACGTATATTGGTACCAGCCTTCTGAAGAAACAACAGGGTTATTATTCATCCCGTTCATATAGTTCGAAAGCAACGTAGCACTTGACAGATCAGGTGTAGTGCTGGCCCATACATTTATCTGGTCATCTTCATTTCCGTTATACCCATCAGCTATATCATTGCTTTTATATAACCAGAATGAAACAGTGTTGACACCGGTTGAATAAGTGGTGAAATCCATTGCAGGTGTTACAAGTATCGCTTCGCCACCCCAGAAAATATTATGGCTGTTATATGAAGCCATATTGCTGCCGCTGTGCGAAGGAATTGACGGCGATCCACTGTATGACGATTGCTGAAACCAATCGGTACATCCACAACCACCGCCATCGCTGGAGCCACCCATATCTGCGCTTGTCCAGCCGGTGGGCAGAAAGCTGCCATCAAAATTTTCTGTGAGATAATTCTGCGCATTTGCATTGATTGCTAAAATGCTGAAGACTACTGAGAATAACTGTGCAATTAGTCTGTACCTCCGCCTGTTGCAGAGAATAGGGGTCGACGTTTTCATGCGTTTGTTAGAATTTACTTTTCAAAAC
>JBQCEX010000010.1:0-4502 GCA_051959855.1 Flavipsychrobacter sp.
GGCCGCTCAGGGAAGAAGGTTACCAATCCTAAACAGGCAATAGCTATTGGCTTATCTGAAGCAAGAAAGGAAGGCAAAAAAGTACCCGCAAAGAAAAGCAGCAGTAAAAAATCGACCTCTAAAAAATCGACCAGTAAAAAATCAGCTTCAAAAAAGACTGCATCAAAGAAAACGGCATCCAAAAAGACTGCAACAAAAAAAACAGCCTCAAAGAAAACAGCTTCTAAAAAGTCTTCTTCAAAGAAAACAGCCTCTAAAAAGAGTAGCGGAGCTAAGAAAACAGCTGCCCGCAAAAGTACCGCACACAAGAAAACAGCCTCTAAAAAAAGCGCCGGCAGGAAATAAATTGCTGAATAATAACATATAAAATAATAAAACCACTAGAGCCAGTGGTTTTATTATTTTACAAGAAAAAATATAATTTACTAAAAAAATGAAAATGTTGTATATTGTAGGGGTTCTGCTATCCATTCCTTTTTTAAGGAAGACAGATAGCATAAATTGAACAACATTTACAACATCATACAAATAAAGTTATGAATCTATATGTGGGTAATCTGAGTCAGGAAACTACAGAGAACGATTTACGCAAATTGTTTTCTGAGTTCGGAGAATTAGTTTCTGTCAGAATACTTAAAGACATCGAAACAGGACAATCGCGTGGTTTTGGTTTCGTAGAAATGGCCGATAAGTATAGCGCTTACGATGCCATTGACAATATCGATGCTACTTATCTTCAGGGAAATATTATTTCTGTTAAGGAAGCTAAAACAAAAACAAACGATAACAGAGGTAATAACAACAGAAGATCATTTCAACCTAAGAAGCCTTTCAACAGAAGGTTTTAGTCACCTGGTCAGTTTTCGTTTTTCTTGTTTCCTGATGCTTAGCTTTGGGTAGCTATTTCTTTGAATATTTTCAAGCAAAGTCTTATGTCAACAACCAAAAAGCCGCCGTTACTTGCAGGGTTGTTTTTGTTCAGATGCCCTACCTGCCGTAAGGGGCATGTGTTTGTAAACAGAAGCGTTTTCCCGCTGAAGGATTGCCAGAGAATGGTTGACAAATGCCCGGTGTGCGGACAGAAAATGAAGTTTGAAAGCAACAATGGCGGCGGCATCAACTATGCGCTCACCGTCATGTTGTTTTTCCTTAACCTGCTTTGGTACTGGCCAATATTTGGCATTTCGTACAAAGACAATAGCATCTTCTATTACCTGGCCACAAGCATAGTAGTTGTGCTGCTGGCCCAGCCCTGGCTTATGCGTTTTTCACGTATAGTGTACCTCTACCTGTTTGTAAAATTCGGCAGTGTGTCGGAGGAGTATGAAAAATTCTGACCTTATTTCCTCAGGCTGCGTACATAGGCTACTAGGTGCGCCATGTCTGTATCATTTATCGCTCCGCTGAAGCTGGGCATTCGGCCGCGGCCATTGTTTATGGTCATAACTATGCCGGCACTGTCCAGCCTGCTCATTTGCAGGTTTGCAGCATTTTCATTGCGCAGGTTGCCATATTCACCATGGCATACCACGCATCGCTGTTCAAATATTTCTTTACCACGTGTTGTGCTTACCAGTGTGTCTACGCCATTCTTTACTGTTTGCGTATAGTTGTTAGTAGTGCTTTCGCCGCCATTGCAGGAACCCATAATAAATAACATAAGCACACACACTGGTGTGAGTAAGTGTTTCATATAGATCTATTAGTTTTTGTAGTCGCGTTTAGTATGCACTATCAGCATACTTGCCTTTTCCAGTGTCCATTTGGTGCACAGGTGCATTGTCCGGGCCATTGGTATAACTGCTGGTATCTGTCTTCATAGTGTCTATGGGCACTTTAGAGATTGCAGCAGAATCTTCATTTATTTTATCAGCATAATTCTTACCATTTCCACATGAAGAGATGATAACTATCAATGCTATTGCCAGGCATGTTCTCATAGCTAAATATTAATTAGTTATCTATAGTTTATAAATATTGTGCCTATGCAAAAAGCCAGCCTTTATCATTATTTTTATGACATATAAAGTCTTAGAACTATGATACAGAACGACCCGCGTGTAGATGCATATATTGAGAAAGCGGCAGACTTTGCCAAACCTATATTAACTCATTTGAGGGAGCTGGTGCATAAGGCATGCCCTGATGCTGCTGAGAATATTAAATGGGGTGCTCCTCATTTTGAATATAATAAATCAGCGTTCTGCAGCATGGCCGCGTTTAAGAACCATTGCGCGTTCGGCTTCTGGAAGGCGTCCATCATGTCAGACCCATATAATTTATTGACCGGGAAAGAATCGATGGGGCAATTTGGGAAACTTAGCTCCTTAAAGGACCTGCCTTCTGATAAAATACTAAAAGAGTACATTAAAGAAGCGGAAAAGCTAGCTAAGGACGGTGTGAAGCTACCTAAAGCAAAACCTAAGGAACGCAAGGAGCTTACTATTCCTGAGGCGTTTACAAAAGCGCTAAGCAAACATAAGAAGGCGCAACAGGCGTTTGATGCTTTTAGCCATAGCCATAAAAAAGAGTACGCCGAATGGATAGGCGAAGCAAAGACAGACGCAACACGCGATAAAAGAATAGCCACCGCTATAGAATGGATAGCCGAAGGCAAAGGACGCAACTGGCAATACGAAAAGAAAAAATAACTTGCCGTGACGCAACCAGAAATAATAGCAAAGCTGGAAAAATTCAGGCTGGTAGATAAGTATTCAGCCTTTAGAGAGTTAGCCTACTATTATTTTTTCTACTCACGATCATCGGGAGATCATCAACAATATATTAAATACCTGTAGTCGTGACCTGTTGTTATTATACAAGTCGGAGGAGCGCAGGATAAAAAAAGCTGCAGTGAAACAGGTCTTTGTGAGATGCATGATTGACATTTCGCAGGCAGCAGTAAGCACTGAGGACAGAGAATTTGCCTATGATATATGCTGGCGGCTCGCGGAGATGATAGGTGCGGATATCAGGCAAACGACGGGCAATAGAAAATGGGGCTATAAAAATGGGAAGAAGTGAAAGGTGATAGAAATATGAATTGACAACAGGGTTAAATTTATATCACTATATTTAGGCATTAATAATACAATTGTATTTTTATGCATATTCAGTGCAGTTGGAATGTTCGCATCTATATAGCCTGAATTGTAAAGCAATCAAGAATAGTTGGAAAGCTGTATATTGGAAGTGATAAAGGGACTGAACCTAAAATAACTAATACCTACTGAAACCATAACACACACTAAACCACTAAAACATGATAAAGACTTCTGTTGGAGAATTGAAGCTGTCGCCTATAAAAGAAGAAGGAAAGTTTGTTTTCTACAATGATTTTATCACCATCAACGGTAAAGTTTCCAAGGGCGACAGGATAAAGATCTTCGTTGACAGCTATGCCGCTGAAAATGGCAAATACACCATAAAGGCAGGCAAGCCTAGTGCAGAATTAATAGTACGCGGCGAAACCTTCAGACATGACAACGCCGACACAACAGCTACTGTGGAAGACTACTACAACCAGGTATCAGAATTGTATAAACAACATTTTTACTTCGGTAAAAAAGTGTAGACTGCCGGTGGCACCAATTAGGTATTGACGCCAGTATGCGCAGGTTTACTTATACATTGACTTTTATTTTGCTGGCAATAACCAGCAACATCGCCTTTGCTCAACAAGCACTACAATCTATCAACGGTCACTCTAAGCTTGTAAAATATCTTAACGCCCAAAAGTGGGATGAGCTTTTCCCTAACAGGGTGGGCTATAATAATGGTAAACACATAGCGGGGTATACAGACCTTTATTCTTATAAAGCTTTTCTACAGGCAGCAGGTAAGTTCCCTGCCTTTCTGAATGAGGGTACCGAAACTGAACGCAAGCGTGAGCTTGCAGCCTTTCTTGCAAATATAGCCCAGGAAACAAGTGGTGGCTGGCCAGATGCACCCGGCGGCTATTATACATGGGGGCTGCATTTTGCTGAAGAGCAGGGTTGTGAAAATGGATGTCCGAATTATTCAGATACTAATAGTAAAATGTATCCTCCGATAAAAGGGATATCATACCATGGCAGAGGGCCGAAACAATTGTCGTGGAATTATAATTACGGACAGTTTAGCCTGGCTTATTTTGGCGATAAAGAAAGATTGCTGAAGAACCCGACGCTGGTGAGTACTGATCCTGTTGTTTCATTTTCATCTGCTATCTGGTTTTGGATGACGGCGCAGCCACCCAAGCCATCCTGCCACGATATTATGGTTGGGAAATGGCAGCCTACCACACATGATATAGAAAATGGACGCCTGCCGGGCTTTGGCGCTACCGTGAATGTAATAAATGGAGGCATAGAATGCGGCAACAATGACACGCTGGCAAAAACGCAATACAGGTATGGGTATTATCTCTACTTCTGCAGGTATTTTAAAGTAAACCCGGGCTTGAACATAAAATGCAGCACGCAGCAACCATTTAACTTTTAAGTACTTTCTTCCAGGTACCG
>JBQCEX010000011.1:0-15871 GCA_051959855.1 Flavipsychrobacter sp.
TCTCACGCTTGTTGTAGCTCAGCTCCAGGGTATCGGCCTGTGGTATCAGTATCGGGTCAGTGGAAAATTCGTTCAGCACATAGGTCACGTCTGTATCCACACGCTGCACTACCGTAGCCGGCAACGTTGAGCGGTTCATCACCACGGTAGGTGTAGCGCCTGCCTGCGGAATGTGCACTACTTTACCATTCAGCACATACTGGCTGGCGTCGGTAGATGCCAATAAGAACTCGTTGTTTTTAAAGAGGTTCCCCTCTATATGGTCTTCCCATATTTCTTTTTGAATTGCCATAGGGTCTTTTAGGATTTATGAATTAAGGATGTAGGCTCTGTTGCAGAGCAATTAGATTTAAAGAGGAAAAAAGGAATCAGGCAGCCGGATGAGAAAAAAAATACAAACCCGCTCTAAGGCATTTGAGAACAAATGCACACCTATGAATCAGAACCGAAAAACTCATTCCGGCGCCTGATAATTCCTTACCTTATCCACCAAATTTTTCATTGAATATTTCGCGGTAGCGCTCTGGGCTATTGGCCTTTAGCTCGCGCAGCTTGCGGCCGCTGGGGTCATTAGCTTCAAAGGCATCCCAGTTCCATTGCAGCTCTGCCTTGTCGCGCTCAGTTGCTTTCAGGTTCTCTACTATAGAACGGTAGGCAGGCATAGCACTGATGAGATTCTTTAGGCCTTCAGGATTATAAGCATAGTCCTGCGACAGCTTTTCTTTCAGCTCCAGAGTTATCTTTTTGTCTTCAAGTGCCTGGTCCAGCAGGGCTGCTACCTCGTATTTAGCATGTGTCCTGTTTATATCATCTATTTGCTGGCGCAGGTTGTTGCGATCATTACGCAGCATGTTATTGTCCAGTTCCAGCTCTTCTGCTTTCAATGCCAGGTGCTTTACTGCTGCAAGCACTGCCTGTTCGTCTGCATTGTCTGCCAGGCTCAACACACTATACAGGTCTGGCAATAGGGCTGTAGTTGGTTTCTTTATTACAAGGGGTTCACTATGTAGGTCCACCAGGTTTATTTCATTCTCCTGTGCGTCATAGAGCTTGGTAAGCGAATTACAATTACCAGGTATGTCCACCAGGCTACATTCTTTATTATACCATTTGGTAATGGTAGGCCCGATTTGTCCCGGCAACATCAGTTCCGGATCAGTTGAATATTCCAGCACAACAATATGGCCTACAGAGGCGGCATTCAGAAAACCATTCTCTGCTTCATCATAGGTTTGCTCGCCACGATCGTTCGATAGGTTGATAACAGGCACACCTATTACTCTATCATTCTCTACTCGTAGCTCGTCCCATTTCAGTGCTACGCCGTCTTCGCGGCGGTGCATATAATAGCCTATCGGGTTCTTGCGAAATTCATCTATCTGGTAGCCTTCCGTCAGCAGGCGAAAGCCGTATTCATTAACGGTGCTGTCCGACAGCACGTATTCTTTGTTTATCTTTTTGAACTTTTCCTGGGGGGTCATAGGTAAAACCGTTATTTCTGACACAAAGATGAGACGGCTGCGAACAGCTGCAAAATCGAATATTTATGATAATACAGTAACTGTATAGATTTAATACAGATAGCTGTATTATCATAGAACAAGTTAGGCTTATGACTGCTTGTTAATGAATGAATTATACATAGCGCTGTAACTCGAGCAAATTTTTAAAGTAAAACGACTGCTTTTCAGGTGGTTTTTGGGTGCATTTCAGATGAGGTCAGTGCATAAAAGGACCTGTTTGCATCAACCTTTACCGCTTTAATACTTGTTGATTTTTCATAGCATAAAACAGGCCTGGTATTTTTTTCGAAAAATCAGCTGTAAGCATTGCCCTTACTATCTTTCTTTTTCTATCATAATACAGTAACTGTATAGATTTAATACGCTTGCGGTATTATCATAAATATTCAATTTGGCTTTGCCCTGCTGCATGACTGACCTTTGGGGGATGGAAGATGGTTTAACAGGCGGGCAAAAAAAGGAATGGGCACAACTGCTGTTCACCCGTTTCGATCTTTGTATAAAAGATATAGCCCTGAAGACCGGCGCAAGTGAAGAGGAGCTGCGCCTATGGATACAGGAAGGCAACTGGGACGGCATACGCCGCTCATTGCTTACATCAAAAGAAGTGCAGCTGAATATACTTTATGACATACTGGAAACCATTACCACGCGCATAAAGGAAAACGGCGCAGACAACACAAAGGATGCAGACCTGGTAATAAAATATACCAGCGCTATAAAGAACCTGGAAACTGAAAGCAGTGTAACGCAGGTGATAGAGGTGGCTAAAAAATTCATTAATCGCCTGCAGACCACGGACCTGGAACTGGCCAAGACTGTAGCCATGCATTTTGATGCATATATTAAAGAGGAGCTAAGAAAAGTATAGACATGGGAAGAACAGAGAAACAAGAGTTGGATGCCTGGCGGGAGTATGTGAAGAACATTATTGATGCCACATCTATAGACCTGCTGGAAACAAGCGACCAACAGCGGCAGCGCATAGCCAAGCTGGAGGCTGATACTGAAGCATGGTTCAATTACTATTTTCCCAAATACACATTTGCACAGCCTGCAGCCTTCCATCTGGCAGCTACTGAACGGGTGTTGCAAAATCCTGAATGGTGTGAAGTGCGTATATGGAGCCGCGAGCTGGCTAAGAGCACGCGCACTATGATGGAGGTATTGTACCTATGTCTTACCGGCAAGAAGAAATATGTGCTGCTCATCAGCAATAGCCTGGACAATGCTACGAGGCTCTTTATGCCCTATCGTGCTAACCTGGAGTATAACCAGCGCATCATACATGATTATGGGCAGCAGGAGCAAAGCGGCAAATGGAAGGCTGAAGAGTTTATCACCAACAAAGGTGTAGCCTTCAGGGCATTGGGTGCAGGGCAAAGTCCGCGTGGTACACGCAATGAAGAGGTGCGGCCGGATGTGCTGTTGTTTGATGATATAGATACAGATGCCGATTGCCATAACCCCGAGATAGTGGCCAAGAAGTGGAAGTGGATAGAAGAAGCTGCTATAAGTACGCGTTCAATATCTGCTGCTACGCTCATTATATTCTGCGGCAACCGCATAGCTACCGACTGCTGCATAGAGCGGGCCACTAAAATAGCCGACCATGTGGACGAGATAAATATACGTGATGCGGATGGGCGATCATCATGGCCGCAAAAGAACAGCGAGCTGGATATAGAACGTGTGCTGAGCCAGAAGAGCTATGCCGCAGCACAGAAAGAATATTTCAATAATCCTGTTGTAGAAGGATCTGTGTTTAAAGAGATGGCCTATAAGCCTGCAAGACCACTAAGCGACTATGCCATGCTGGTATGCTATACCGATCCTTCTTTTAAAGATACCCGCAGCAACGACTACAAAGCCACTGTGCTGGTGGGCAGGTGGCAGGATGAATTTCATGTGATAAAATGCTACCTGGAGCAAACGACTACTGCCCGTATGATAGACTGGCATTATACCATTATGCAAATGGTGGGCGAATGCAGTTGCTACTACTATATGGAAGAGGTCTTTCTGCAGGATATATTACTGAAAGAGTTTTACGCTACCGGCAGGCGCAATGGTAAGATTATACCTATATGCGGCGACAGGCGCAGCAAGCCTGAAAAATTCATGCGCATAGAAAGCCTGCTGGAGCCACTGAACCGTAACGGTAAGTTGTACCTGAACGAGCAGGAAAAACACAATCCACACATGCAGCGGCTGCAGGAGCAGTTCCTGGCACTGGCGCCAAAAAGCCGCGCACATGATGACGGACCAGATGCGGTGGAAGGCGCAGTATGGATGATCAACAATAAAGAAGCAGCAAAAGCAAGCGGCAATATTATAGTAATAAAAAAGCCTGCAAGCCGCAGAGCGTATTGACAGGAAAACCTATATTTTTGAAGAAACACTGTAGCATGACACCGAAAAGCACCATCATATTATTTGCCCTGTTATTTGCCGGCCTGCATGCTTTTGGGCAGCAGGAAGACAAAGAGGACAAAGCGGCACGCCTGAAAGCAAGAGCGGACAATGCTGCTTTTGGCAAACAGATAAAATTGCTGAAAGAGTATAAAGCCGAACTGAAGAAGCTACCAAAGCTAAGTAAAGAAAACGGCCATCCCTGCAAGATAGTAGTGGAGATAGACTCGGCTTCAGCTGATGATGTGATAGCTGAAAATATGACTATTAACGGCTTTATAAAAGAAGACCTTGGCAACATGAGTGTCACAGCCTATGAGCTGCAATTCGATCGTGCTACACAAAAAATAGTTGCTGTAAAAAATGATCTCGATGGTGATGATAAAGAAGACAAATAAGCAGCAATTTTAATTAACCTTTTAAACCCTATATCTCATGCCCCTTATCACACAGGCCGACCTCGGCACGCACTTGTATGCAGATGTGCTGAATGAAATTACCCGCGCTGATGATACCATTATCTCCAAAGCCATAGATGCTGCTACACAGGAAGCCAAAATGTACCTGGGCCGCTATGATTTGGTGCAACTATTTGGTACTGATACTACACCTGCCACTATACAGGATGAATACCTGAAAAGCCTGTTGAAGGATATAGCCTGCTGGCACATCATAAGGCTGGCCAATGTGAATGTGGACTACAACGCCTACCGCACCGCCTACCAGGATGCTATTGCCGTATTGAAGAGCATTATGTGTGGCGATGCTAATCCTGAAGGATGGCCTTTCAGAGATACGAGCGCTGACATTTACCCGGATGGCGATGATGTGAGCTGGAGCAGCAACCCGAAGCGTGAGAATTACTTTTAAACCCTTGTGCTATGATATTCACATTTGCAGATCACGGGCATATCGTGTACTTCCAGATAAATGATTATGTCTTTAAGATGATGCTGAGCATATATATGCCGCACACATTTTTTGTGGGATTAAACTAACTTAGCTACATGAAGCAGTTGTTCACATTCCTGTTGCTCTTAGGCAGTATTAAGGCCTTTTCCCAAAACATATACGTAGATATGCGCAGGAACTGGTATGCACAGGTGCCACGGCTGGAGCTGGACATGCTGGACACTATAGAGTTATACCCCACACAACCGAAAGGTGATGACAGTAAGCCTATGTTCGTCTGGCAGTATGCGGGCAATGATGTATTCCAGATATTGGTATTACATAATCCTACGCCGGGGCTGGAACCTGTCTATCCGCAGGAAAAATGGAAGATAACTGATAAAACTATTAATGACTATTACCTGGTAGTGAAAGCCAATGATCCACGGAAAGTGGTTAACGCCCGGCTAAGGCGCTACAAGCTCATTCCCTACCGGGACAATTACCTGATACTTCAAAAAGTTGTATTGGTAAGGCAAGAACGCTGATACAACTACTAAACCTAAAAAACCCTATGTCACTCGTTACCGTTACCCAGCCCGATAAAAACCAAAAAGTAGAAGTGGTGGTGCATGAGCTGAATGTACGCTCAGTGGACCGCACCCGCAAAGACATCGGCACATGGCGGCAGGCACATATTACTGCCGAGTCTGTATATTACCCCAACCGCAGCCGCCTGTATGACATGTATGATGACGTCATTCTTGATGGGCACCTGAGCGGCATTATAGCTAAGCGCATAGATGCTGTGCTGAACAAGCATTTACATTTTGAAAAAGACGGCCGTGCTGTACCTGAAATGGACAAGCTCATCAACAGCCTGCAGTTCCGCGATATTATGCGCACTATTATGCAGACCTTGCTCTGGGGCATATCAGGCATTGAGTTCCTGCCGGGTAAGGAGCTCGCCTTCCTGAAAGTGCCGCGCAAGCATATAAAGCCCAACCTGGGCATTATAGCCTATGAGCAAAGCGGTACAGATGGCCTTGCCTATGCTGACATACCTAACATATGGGTAATGGGCGAACCTGATGACCTGGGATTATTACTGAAGTGTGCTCCCTATGCACTGTATAAAAAGGGCAACCTGTCTGACTGGTCGCAGTATATTGAACTGTTCGGGCAGCCGGTGCGCGTGATAAAATATGATGCTTATGATGAGCAAACGAAGCAGGAGCTGAAAAAAGTGCTGGATGAAAGTGGCAGCTCCCTGGCACTGATGATACCCAAGCAGGCTGACTTTGAAATGAAAGATGGCAAAAATGTGAGCGGCGACGGCAGGCTGCAACTATCTTTCATGCATGCCATGAATGAGGAAATGTCTATCCTGATACTGGGCAATACAGGTACCACTACTACAGATGCCGGAAGTGGCTATGCCCAAAGCAGGGTACATGAAGAGCAGCAAAAAGAAATACATCGCAGCGACATGGTATATACCATTAGCATGCTGAATGACCCTAAGTTCCTGGCTATACTGCGCAGCTATGGGTACCCTGTTGACGGCGGTCAATTCTGTTTTAGCAAGGAGCCTGAACTGGAAAAACTGAGATCACGCCTGGACATTGATAAGGAAGTTGCCAGCATAGTACCTGTACCGGAGGACTATTGGTATCAGCAGTATGGTTTGCCTAAACCATAAAGATTACCCAACGTTTTCCTGAAAAGTTCCGTCTTATAGTTTATTCTCATACCATTAGATATCTATATTCATACTATATCAATCCCTATCTCCAACTCCCGGGCTTCACAATGCCCGGGAGTTTTAACCAGCCTTCCCTTACTATGAACTCTCCCTTTGCCAATCTTTTCCTGGCCATACAGCAGCGCATACAAGCCACTGTAACAGACATTGCATATATAGACCAGGACCTGGGCCAATTAAAAAATAATGATAAGCCTTCTTTTCGCCCGGCTGTATCCTGGCCATGTGTACTGATAGATTTTGATGATTTCAGCTTTCAAAACCTGGCTGAAAATGTGCAAAATACCGAGGGCACTGTAGTGATAAAGCTGGGCTTTGCGCCATTTAGCAGCAGTGGACAGGCCACACCAGATACATACAGGGAAAAAGCGATAGGCTATTATGACATTGAATGGAACCTGAACAAAGCCCTGCAAGGCTGGGCGCCCAATGATGACTTCGGCTACCTGGTACGCAGCAGCACTGTTACCGAGCAACGAACAGATAATATCCGGGTCAGGGAAATACGCTACCGTATAACTTTTGAGGATTACAGTGCAGCAAATACTGTGCAGTACATACCCGCGGCCATATCAGTAACGCCTGAAATAACTATTGAATAAACTACCATTTCATATGCTGCCATTTATGGCGGAAATAGTAGACGGATAGCTTTTGCTGCTTTAATGCCTGCAGGTGTTCCATCTGGCTTTGCATGATCTGGGTTACGGTACTTATTGAAATAAAGAATTCCTTACTCAGCTGTTCAATAATATGGTCATATCGCTTTTCGGTGTAAGTAGTATAATAGTAATAGCGATCTGCCATGCACTCATTTCGGCGGGCATTCAGGCTGCGGCTGCGGCCCTTTGCTTTGGATTGGTTTCCATCGTTGTCTGCTGCATTTTTCAAAATATTTTCTCCACGCATAAGTAATAGGGTATTATTCAGCACAAAGCTACTATGCATATACAGAGGATAGAAAAGAGCCTATCAACAGGAATAATACACATTGTCTGAAAATGCAGAGATTACGGCGTTCTCTAGTGCTATAAGCGTGTGGATTTTTATTTAGTTCTGGTCTATATTTTTTTTATTCCAGTCCACCTGATGCCATAAGCCAGCTACCTGGTAGAGCAGCATGTAGTCACTTGCCGATTTCTTCAGTGTTAATTCATAGGTATGTCCGGGATCCGTAATGCTTAGCTTATAATCAGCATTTTCATAGCTTACTGCACCTATGCCATTGTTCCACCACCAGGTACCCCATTGGTTCAGTGTCACCTTCGCAGTGCTGTCATCTAATACCTGTACATGCACGCCATCATCTTTTGACAACATATTGAACGATATACCATCATATACTGTGGTCGTGATGGGCTGAGGCATTTGCAGGTTATACAGCAGCTTAAATTCACTTTCAGAACTTGTGTGTATCATTGGTACACCGTTCATATTATCGGGCACATCCAGCAGCACAACTATCTTCTTGCCAGGCTCAGGGAAGGTATGCAGCATTCTGTTCAGCACATAGGCCGATTGTTTCCAGTAAATATTTGTTTTGATGGTGAAGTACAAATTCAATAAAGCATATATAGTCCATATAGCAGCGGCTAAATACTTTATAGTTATATAGCTCAACAGCAGGCTTAGGAGCAGGTAAGTAAAAGCATCCAGCAGGTAAGTGTAACGGTCGCCATATACCAGTAATAGAGGTGGGAAGCCCAAGGGAATAAGAATGCTCATAGCAATGAGCACCCATGAAAAAAACAATACGCCCACCTTACCCTTTACGGTCATTTTCTTCAGCCGTACCACTATTATTGCACAGCATACCAGGAACAGCAAATAAAATGCAAGCATACCGGCCACCGATTCGCTAAAGCCATATACTGCCATCCTGGCACTATTAGAAAAGAAGCGGCCGAAGAAAAGGATGTGGAAAATGTATTTCAAAGGCTTACTGAGATAAAAGGCTACGTCCTTATCCATAGTAGCGGCTATGTGTGGTACCCATGTACCATATACAGTTCTAAATACCAACAGGTGTACAAAGAATAAAAAGAGTTGCGGAATGAAAAAGTAAAGGCAGGTTTTTCTAAAGACAGTCGCTTCGGTCTTTAAACCATACCTGTAAAACAATGCAAGTGAAATAGCCAGCCATGGTGTGAGATAAAATATCTCAAGCGAGTAAGTGGAAAAGAAAAATACTATTGCTGCAAACCATGCATACTTAGCCTGTGGCTGGTATTGAAATTTTTGTAACCAGTATAAAATAAGCAGTATAAACAGAAAGCCCTGCAGGTAGTGATAGGAGGGTTTCCATACTATTGTCTCGGTTAAATGCGGGCAAATGCAAAACAGCACTACAGCACTTAAGGCAATAAGCTTACTGTTTTTCACTGATGCATCCGTAAGAACATTATTGCAAACAATAAATAAAAGGTAACTATTTATTGCCTGCAGGCTGATGTGCAGTAGAAACCAGCACCAGGGATTAAGGCCAAACAGCTTATAAAATATATAGGTAGTGAATTGTGTAAACTGGTACAAGCTGGTGATCTGTGAACCATGGCGATTGAGATATTGTGTGAAGCTCAGGTATTTAAGCTGGCTAAGCCAGCCGGTAAAGTCTGCTACAAAGCCCGCTTTCGCTGTGGGTATATATAATATAAAAAGCAGCAGCCAGAGCAAGATGAATATTCTTCCACTACTGCCTCGCTTATTTTGTAATACGGTCATTGAGCTACAGGATGAGTAACAAATATAGTGTCTGTATTATGATTTTATTCCTGTGCCGATAACTTTGCAGTAATTACCAGAGCATGTCAGAGCGGGATATTTTGTATAAGAAAATACGGATCAGTGCTATAAAGCAGGAAACAGAAGATGTAAAAACATTCGTACTGGAACATGCTAACGGTGAACAACTTGATTATACAGCGGGGCAATTCCTTACATTCATCTTCAACCAGGGTGGCAGAGAAGAACGACGCTCTTATTCGTTTTCATCAAGCCCTGTAACAGATGAAGCTGCCGCCATTACGGTGAAGCGAATTCCAAACGGCATTTACTCCAGGTATTTTATCGATAAAGCTAAAGCAGGAGATGAGCTTTATGTAATGGGAGCTGCCGGGCTTTTTACATTGCCTGACAATATTGACGACTACGAACAGCTATTTTTTCTTGCCGCGGGTATTGGTATTACACCTGTCTATTCCTTAATTAAGACATTATTGCACGAACGGCCAAAAAAGAAAGTCACGCTTATTTACAGCAACCGTACTACAGAGGATGCAGTGTTTCATACTCAACTAAACATTCTGGCAGCAAAATATCCTGATAGCTTTCGTATTGAATATTTATACAGCAGTTCCTTTAACCTGGGCAGAGCAAGGCTAAGCAAATGGCTATTGCCTACGCTGTTGCATGAGTATGCAGTAACTGACAAGAGCAAAATGCTCTTCTACCTATGTGGTCCATTCAGCTATATGCGCATGGTAATTTTAGGCCTTGAAGAACAGGGCATAGACAGCAGCCAAATAAAGAAGGAAAATTTCAATACAGAATTACCTCCTTCAAAATTGAGTATACCACCAGATACTGAGCCGCATAAAGTAAAATTGTATATACAAGGAAAAGAATATGAATTTATTTGTAAGTATCCGGATACTATATTAAAGGCAGCAAAAAAGAATGGTATTATGCTTCCCTATAGTTGCGAGACAGGCCGCTGTGGAAGCTGCGCTACGAAATGTTTGCAAGGGAAAGTATGGTTATCTTATAATGAAGTTTTAACAGGTGCCGACCTTGCAAGGGGCATTACGCTAACTTGCACAGGACACCCGATAAATGGAAATATAACACTTGAGCTATAAGCTTTAACATACCGCTTTTTGTCGGATAAATTATAGCAAAAAATATACAGGCGTATCTCTATAAATATTAAATTCTTCTTATTACATTAGCTATGATGTGTATGGAATAAAGATATAATCCCTCATGCCAATACCATGTAGATATTATTCTGACGCATCTTTTAAATTTTTAAAATGTTGAATCATTTTATAACCAGCCCTATTCAAGATTGATATTTTTTAAATTTTAAACAGAACAGGCAGAGGGAAAAATGGCCGGAAAAATTCTACTAATTCACGATGATACCGCGTACGTAAAAACCGTTCGGAATTTATTATTAAAGCTTGGTTATGAGACGAAAGATCTTCTAACCTTTGATGCAATAGAAACTGCTATAAATACACCTGTACCTAATCCCTCTGTTATATTAACTCATTTGCCTCATAATAACGGTGAAAGCTTTAATAGGCTGCACAATTGTTATGCTAATACACCTATTATCATTCTATGCACTTCAGACCAGCTAAATATTGCCTTGCAACTTATAGCAGAGGGCGCAGAGGATTACTTTATAAAAGAAGATACAGAAATAAAGGCACTGGATAAAGCTTTAAAACGTTCAATAGCTAGAAAAATTCGTGCAACAGGCAGTAAAGATAGTAAGGGCCTTGTGGATATAATAAAAAAGCAGAAAGAACAACTGGATGATATACTGGGCTCTATAACAGACGTAGTATGGCAACGGAGGGCAGACGATTTTTCACTTATCTATATAAATAATGCATGTAAGGAAGTGTACGGCTATACACCTGAAGAAATGATGAGTGAATATGGAAGAACGCTGGACCATATACATCCTGAAGACCGGGAACTCTTACAACAAAAGATACAACGAACACTGAAGGAAGGAAAAGGTGGAATTGAATATCGCATCATAGACCGCTATGGTAATGTAAAGTATATATATGGCCACAGCATGTTGAAATATAAGGATGGAAAACCTTTTGTATTTAACGGCGTATCTGTAGATGTAACCGAGATCAGAAAGGCCGAAACAGCACTGAAGGAAAAAATAAAAGAGATAGAAGATGTATATAACAGCATTACAGAAAGGTTTTTCTCTGTAGATAGAAATTGGACCATTACTTATGTAAACAAGCAGTTTGAGATTTTTTATCAAAAAGATAAAGATGAGCTCATCGGGAAAAGTATATTTGAAATGTTCCCAAGGCTTAAAGAAACTCTTTTTTATACCTATCTGAACCGCTCTATGGAAGAACGGATATTTACACATTCAGAGGGCGATTCTCCTACGTGGGGCGTTTATCTTTCTGTAGACGCTTACCCTACTGAAAATGGTATAGCTGTTTATCTTAAGGATATAACAGAGCAAAAAAAGCTAGATGACCAGTTGCTGAATGAAGAGCAAAAGTTAAAAGCCATCATCAATAATACCCGCGATATTATATGGTATGTAGATAAGGATTTGAATATTATTTCAGGCAACCAGGCTTATTACGACCGGATCGCTTACATGACCGATAATAAGCAATATGCAGATGTAAATAATGCTGATTTTAATAATGAAGAGGTAATTAAGTGGCAGGGATATTTTATTCGCGCATTAAATGGCGAGCGATTTAAGGTAATAGAACAAAATAATGTTTTTGACAAAACTGTTTATGAGGAAATAAATTTTAATCCAATACCTGATAAGGATAATAATATCGTTGGCATCAGTTGTTTTTCAAGAGATATTACAGAGGAAAAATTACTGCAGGATAAGATATTTATGGAAAGGCAGAACTTAAAAGCACTAATAAATAATACAAAAGATCTAATCTGGTCGGTTGACAGAGATCTGCGCGTTATTTCTGTTAACGAGCCATTTGTTGACTTCATATATGGGTTTACCGGAAAAATTCTTAAGCCCGGAGACCCGATCATGTTTTATGATTTCGGATCTCAAATGCGCGAGACATGGCTGGACGCTTATGGTAAAGCACTTAGTGGCAAGCGTATCATCTTTGAAGATGAAAATATCATTGAAGGCAAATCTTTCTATACAGAAAAGAGTCTTAACCCTATATTCGATGATCATGGTGAAGTAGTAGGTGTAGGTTGCTTTGCCCGTGACAAGTCAGAAGAGGTAAAACTCAGGAAACAGATCCTGAAAGATGAGCAAAGCCTGCGTGCAACAATTGATAATACGCGCGATCATATCTGGTCTGTAGACAGTAATTTGAATATTATATTCTTAAATCAATCGGCCAAGGATTTTGTTTTCCAGGTGACGGGCGAAACTTTAGGAGCCGGCGACTTTATATTGCCTGAAGGTTTTTCTCAAGTGTTCAGGGATACCCGCATAGCACAGTATAAACAAGCATTGACCGGGGAAGTATTCTCAATAGTAGATGAGCTGTATGACAATGATCAAATATCATACATGGAAACCAGCTTCAATCCAATAAAAGACCTGGATGGTAATGTAATAGGTGTGAATTGCTACTCGAGAGATATAACTGCACAGAAGAAACACCTGGCAAAAATTGAACAGCAGAACGCTAAACTAAAAGAAATTGCATGGATACAGTCGCACAAAGTGCGTGGTCCTGTAGCCAGCATCTTAGGGCTTATTGATCTGTTCAACTATGAGGAACCATCTGATCCGGTAAATAAAGAAATATTATTCGGCATTAAGAGCGCCTCTGTGAACCTTGACGAAATAATAAAAGATGTGGTAATTATGACAGAAGGCCTGGGAACCAAACTAGACTAAATTTGTAGCTAATATTGATCCATATTTTTCTGCGCCCAATTTACTTTCTTCCATTGGTCACCTACTTCAAACAAAAGCAAATAGCGGTCTGCAGGATGTTTGAGTGTTAGTTCATACCAGTGTCCGGGATCTTTCAGGTCCAGCTTATAATCCGGTGTTTCGTAGCTATGGCCACCCAGGCCGCCATACCACCACCAGGTGCCCCATTGGTTTAATATTACATCAACTGTGCTGTCATTTATCACCTTTACATGGGTACCGTCTTCAGCTGTAAGCATATTGAAGGATAAGCCGTCGTAAACAGTATTTGCTATTTTATCGGGCAATAACATATCATGCATCAGCTTATACTCTCCTTCATCTCTGCTGCCAATCATTTGTACGCCATTCAGGCATTCCGGCAGGCTTAGCATGATGACGGTCTTATTCCGGGCAGCTGGAAAATTATTTACCAGGCTATCTACCACATTAGCACTCTGATGCCAGTATTTTATAAGGCGGTGTGCGAAAAAAAGATTGATGAGCGCGTAAAGGCAAAATAGTGAGACCCTTATTGCTTTGTATGGTATAAAGCTAAGCAACACAGCCAGCAGTATAAACAGAAAGCCGCCTGTAAAATAGGTATAGCGATCATAGATAACTAATAGTATGTCCGGGAACCACATAGGCGTAACCAGAGCTAGTGCCATGAGCATCCATACAAAAAGCAGGCTTGCAACCCGGGCTCGCGGGCTCATTTTACGTATGCGCAACAAGATAATCAGCAGCAATATACCAATGAGCAACAGCACTGCAAGAACAGCAGCTTTAGAATCACATATGGCATACACTTTTTCACGTATATGGCCCGAAAAGAAACGACCAAAAAACAATATGTGAAACAGCAGCTTTGCTATTTTAGCCATATTGGCCAGCGGATCGTTTACTGCCGCATTACCTACATGCGCAAAATCTATATTGCCATAGCGCAAGCTGAGCAGCAACCAGTACAATACGAATAGCAATAATTGAGGCAGGAAGAAAAACTTAAGGCTCTTTTTAAAAACATTCTTGTCATAACCTAATGCAAAGCGATAATACATGACCAAAGCGAGCGAAAGGAACGGAGTGATATAGAACACCTCCAGCGTGAAGGTGGACAGGAAAAATAAGACACCGGCCAGCCATATATAGCGCCGCCGCTGCGAATGCTGAAAAAGCTGCAGCCAACGCAATATGAGCAGCATGAACAGAAAGCCCTGCAGATAATGATACGCGGACTCCCATACAACTACTTCTGCTATGCCAGGCGAAATACAATAAAGAATCGTTCCGCCATATGCTATACGTTCAGCGTGCTGCAGCCCTGCGTCAGCCAGTAAACGCCTGCTAATGGAAAATAAAAGAAAACTATTTAATGCCTGTAATGTAATGTGAAGCAAATGCCAGGGCCAAGCATGCACACCAAATAACAGGTAAAAGAAATAGGTGCAGACCTGCGTAAAATGATAAAGGCCCCGAATGCCTGAGTGTGTTCTGTTTACATAGTCAATAAAAGATTCGCTGCGTAGCTGATATAGCCAGCCGGGAAAATCGCCTACCCGACCGGAGCCTGCCGCCGGCAGGTATAGCAAAAACAATAAAATCCAAAGCAGGGAAAACAGGATCAGGCTCTTTTGCGGCGCAAGCTTTATGGGTGCCTGAGACGGCAAGGTGGCTGTGGGGTTAACTGACAAGGCTGATCAATGTTTAGGTAAATATAATAAAGTGTGTTTAGTATTGATCTGCATTCTTTAAGCTCCAGTTCACCTGTTTCCATTGCTCATTCGTTTCGTAGAGCAGTATATAACCTGATGCAGGCTGTTTCAGAGTAAGTTCATACCAGTGCCCTACATCGCGCATATTTAGGCGGAAAGCCGCTGTTTCGCGGTCGGCCGCACCCATGTAGCGAAACCACCACCAGGTACCCCATTGATTCAGTGTTACTTTTAAAGTGCTGTCATTTTCTACTGTTACATGTGCCCCCTCTTCTTTCCTCAACATGTTATAAGAGGCCACGTCGTACACAGTTGTGTTTATTTTTTTTCCCTCGTGTGTAATGTTGTATAACACTTTAAAATTGCTCTCAGGCCTGCTTCCTATCATGCTAATGCCATTCATATTCTCGGGATTGTTCAATAGCAGCACTATCTTATCCCCTACATCTGGGAAACTTGCTACCAGCTTATGTACTATTTGTGCAGATCGCTGCCAGTATCTGCTTACTTTGTAACAAGCATAACTATTGACAATGAAATAAGCAGCCCAGATACCTACTGCTATATATGCAGATGCAACGCTAATGATCAGCACTACCAATACATATAAAAACGGCGTCATGAAATAAACATATCTATCAAATACGGATAGCTGGATATCAGGAAAGGGCATGGGCACCACAATGCTTACGCCCAGCAACATCCAAATGAGAAAGAGACCTGCTGCTTTCCATCTTACAGCTATAGTCTTTAGTCGCAATGCGATGTAACCGATGACTAAAAATAAAAGCAGATAAAATATGATGAGCGAAGCATTTGCTGTACATAGCTCATATACTTTAGTCCTGATATCATTAGGGAAAAAGCGACCCAGGAAAAGCGTGTGAAAAATCAGTTTGAGAGGAACACTCAGGTAAGTTTGCCAGGC
>JBQCEX010000012.1:0-2790 GCA_051959855.1 Flavipsychrobacter sp.
ACGCCTTCGTTCGACTCGAAACCGTCCATTTCTACCAGCAATTGGTTCAAAGTATTTTCACGTTCGTCATTGCTCATGACCACGTTCTTACCACGAGCACGGCCTATGGCATCGATTTCATCAATAAACACAATACAAGGAGCCTTTTCGCGGGCCTGCTTAAACAGATCACGTACACGGCTGGCACCTACCCCTACGAACAGCTCAACGAAGTCGGAACCGGACATAGAGAAGAAAGGCACCTGAGCCTCACCAGCCACTGCTTTTGCCAGCAAAGTCTTACCAGTACCAGGAGGACCTACCAGCAATGCGCCTTTAGGTATTTTACCGCCGAGTGTGGTATATTTTTTCGGATTTTTCAGAAAATCCACAATTTCCATTACCTCCACCTTTGCTTCATCCAGGCCGGCTACATCGTTGAATGTAATGTTTACCCGAGTGCCTTTTTCAAACAGCTGCGCTTTAGACTTACCAATGTTGAATATACCGCCTGCACCACCGCCTGATGCGCCGCTACCCATCTTACGGAAGATGAGGAACCACATAGCCACCAGGAATATAAGCGGCAGGAAAATTGAATTCAGTATAGAATGTAACAGGTCGCCACGTGTATGATAGTAAACATCTACAGGTGGAACTCCCGGCATCGCTTTTTCAGCATCAGACAGCTCGCGAGTAAACTGATCGACAGAACCTATTCTAAATGAAAACTGCGGCCCTTTATCGTTAGCGCCCATATTAAGGGGCGAAGGCTTGCTGCCAGTCTGCTGTTGCTCTGCTGCTATGGCAGAAGGCTTTAGGTACACCTCAACAGACTCGTTATTTATTACATCCAGCTTGGCAACTTTACCTTTATCCAGGTATTCTGTTTTGAATTCCTGAAAGCTGTATTCGCGGGAATTGCCGCTAAAGCTGCTGCTAAAAAACTGTACACCAACTATAGCAAGCAAGATGATGCCATAGATCCAATAAATATTGAATCTGGGCCCCTTGCGTGGGGTTTTATTATCACCAGACCCAAGACCGGGCCTTTGTTTATTATTGTCTTCCATGTGTTCGTTCAGACGTTATTTCTAATTTAATTAATGTTAGTCGTTGTGCTCCACTCTGTCAGCGTCGGCCCATAAAGCTTCGAGGTTATAGAACTTACGTTCGTCCCGCTGAAATATATGTACCACAACATTTACATAGTCCACAAGGGTCCAGTGGTCACCATGCTCTACATGGTAGGGTTTTTCACCGCATTCCTGGAAAACCATTTCCTCTACACTGGCAGCTATTGCGTTCACCTGTATATGTGAGTTTGCCTCACATAAGACAAAAAAATCGGCTACAGCTTCATCAATTTTTCTAAGATCAAGCGATACGATTTTTTCCCCTTTTTTATCTTTGATTGCTTCAAGAATGGTTTTGAATAGCTTGCTGTTTCTTGTAAGGCGGTTGACTGATTTTTTCCGCCCCTGTAACGCACTTATTATTTTCTCCAAAATTGCTTAAAATCTATTTTTGTTTTGCAATATCAATACAATTAATCAAATTTATAAAATCTTTTTGGCATAGACGTTATGGCTTTATCAGATGCACCGATTATAGAACTTGATACTATCGATAGTACCAATAACTATGCCATGCGCTTGATAGATGCCGATACGGCACAGCATGGACTGACAATTACCGCCCTGCAGCAAACCAAGGGCAAAGGACAGAGAGGAAGACAATGGGCTGATATACCTGGCCAAAGCCTGCTGATGACCATTATTTATGTTCCCGACCGTGCTATTGACGCCCAATTTGCCTTTAATGCCTCCGTTGCAGTAGCAGTAGCAGAGGTTTTGCAGGATTTATATGAAAACTGGCATGTTTCCATCAAGTGGCCCAATGATATAATAATTAATGACAAAAAGGCAGGAGGTATATTGATTGAAAATATACTTCGCGGATCAGAATGGTCGTATGCCGTCATTGGTCTTGGGCTGAACATACTTCAGGACCATTTTCCTGACAGTTTGCCTTTTGCAACTTCGTTAAGAATAGCTTCAGGAAAGGAATTCAAACCGACTGAGATACGGGATAAAATACGAGAAAACATACTGAAGTATATTGATAGTAAAAAAAATACGGCAGATATCATGCGCCTGTACAATCAATCGTTATACAGAAAAGGCGATGCGCAGAAATTTACTGATGGCTCGACCGACTGGCCGGCAATTATACAGGGTACGATGGCAGACGGTACACTACAGGTGCGTACTGCTGATGGCGATATAGTACACTACACCCATGGCGTAGTAGCCTGGAAATGGGAATAGTTATATTTCTGTTATAATTTTTCTAATCGTAAAGACCAGCCCAGTTTTTAAGCATTTTTAAGCCATCCGGAGTGCCTACAGACTCGGGATGAAACTGGATACCTATACAGGGATGCGTGTCGTGCGCTAAAGCCATAATTACATTGTCAGCTGTATGAGCTATAGCGGTAAGCCCTGTATTCTCAAAATCAGTGACTGCCAGCGAATGATAACGCATAGCTGTAAACGGATTGCTGATGCTATGGAAGAGCGCGTGTTCCGTATGAGATACTTCGCTGGTTTTACCATGCATGGGGTTGCTATGTACCAGGCGGGCACCGAAATACATGCCTAATGCCTGGTGCCCCAGACAAACACCAAGCACAGGAATCTTATTATGAAAATGATCTATTGCCTGCATGCAAATGCCAGCCTGCAAAGGTGTTTCAGGTCCGGGGGAAATGATAAGCCGGTCGGGCTGCAGTGCTATCAGTTGCTCAAG
>JBQCEX010000013.1:0-11408 GCA_051959855.1 Flavipsychrobacter sp.
AGGCTCACATTACCGTCAGCATCGACCGTAACGGCAGGTACGTTGCTGAGCACATCAGTAGCGCTACCGCCGGCTGTAGTAATATTCTTTTCTACATTAAATACCTTTTTATCTACGCTCATTTCCATGAGCGGACGTTCACCCACTACCTCAACTGATTTGAGGGCAGTGGCTGCTGCAGATACCTTTACATTGACCTTTTTGTTAGGATTATCCGCTGTTATTTCAACAGGGACAGTCTTCTGCAGTAAGCCTATGGCGTTGACACGCAGAATAAAAGAGCCTACGCCTGTAGGGCCAATGCTGAAAGAACCATCGTCTTTACTGAGGTCGCCACTAACAACGCTTGAGTCCTTGCGCAGCAGTGTAACAGTAGCATAGGAGACTGGCTTGCCCTGAGCATCTACCACTGTACCGGACACCCGGCCAACTGCAGGAGGCGCCACAGGAGCTTGTGCAAAACCTATAAGGGCAAATAGGCAAAAAAGAAAGGATAACGAGGTAACACGCTTCAAACGATTCATATTTTCCTGATGAGGGAGCAAAATTGAAGGAAATAATTGACAAAAAACCAGCTGTCAGACCAGAATAATGTTAAATGGTTTAACGCCTGAAAGATAGATAGTTTTTTATCTATACAATATCTTATCTATGAGGCGAATAGTTACTAAAACATTATTTTTTCCAGCCCAGGCGCTCTTCAATAAGATAGGTATTTCTGTCGGCAGCGCTGCGGGAGATAAGCTCCGCGATAAAACCGGTGAGGAAGAATAAAGTACCAATGATCATGGAAGTAAGCGCAAGGTAGAAGCCGACTTTATTAGTAAGCCCGAAGCCTGCCCCTTCTGTAAGGCGCTCAACAATAAGGCTGATAACTATAACGAAACCAGCGAGAAATGTAAGCGTGCCCAGACTGCCAAAGAAGTGCATAGGCTTCTTACTGAAACGGCTAACGAACTGTATAGACAGCAAATCGAGAAAACCATTGATGAAGCGCTCCCAACCAAACTTAGAAGTGCCATATTTACGGGCACGATGCACTACCACTTTCTCGCCGATGCGCTTAAAGCCGGCGGCTTTAGCCAGCACTGGAATGAAGCGGTGCATTTCGCCATATACTTCTATGCTTTTGACTACCTTTCTCTTATATGCCTTGAGGCCGCAGTTCATATCATGCAGCTTAATGCCTGATATGGCACGGTTTACGCCATTGTATAGCTTAGAGGGAAGATTTTTCGTTATGGCATTGTCGTACCTTTTTTTCTTCCAGCCGCTTACCAGGTCGTAGCTTTCCACGGTTATCATACGGTATAGCTCCGGTATTTCATCAGGGCTGTCCTGCAGTTCGGCATCCATTGTTATGACTACATCACCCATGGCAGCCTTGAAACCTTCGTTAAGCGCTGCAGCCTTGCCGTAGTTGCGCTGGAACTTAATACCATGCACGGCGTCGTACTGACGGGAGAGCATTTCAATAATATTCCAGCTATTGTCGGTGCTGCCATCATCTACCATTATTATCTCATGCGTAAAGCTATTTTCCTTACACACACGCTCAATCCACTCTACCAGCTCGGGCAGAGATTCTTCCTCATTATACAGGGGTATTACAATAGAGATATCAGGCATTCTGTTCCTTTTTAAGCCATTTGGGCAGGCTTATTCTTTTTTACAATTGCGGCAACTATTAATCCGAAAAGGGCATCAAGCACCAGAGATGAAAAGAAGCTAAGCAAGTTTTTGCCCAGGCTGAAATGTTTAGCCTGGTCTAACTGGGCATCGAACTTGGCTGCTGTTTGATCTATACTAGCCTGCGGCACATTGCGACTGGCCATAAAGCTAAGTGTACCTTCCTTCATTTTTTCAAGGAAGTTAGGATCTATATACAGCATATACATGTATAAATAAATGTAGTAGAAGATATCAGCCACCAAAATCATAATAAATATGACACCGAAAGCGGTTCTGAAATCCATATAGCCACCGAGTGATTTTTTGATCTGGCTGGCAAGAATACCTAATGTAAGCAGGAACAAGGCATAGCCCAATATCTTAACGCCATAAAAAACGAGCATATTAGATACCAGCATATTTTCAACAGTAACTAATACGATATATATAACAGCCGCTATAATACCATATAAAAAGGCCTGCTTGTTTACGTTTGCTTTTACTGCCTGGTCCATGGGAAGATTTATTTATTTATTTCAAAAATACTATTTGATACTATACCAAGTACATTTCCTTTCAACTCTTTACCACGATATAATATATTATCGGCTATGGACTGTGTATGAGACAGTGTGCGCGTAGCATTCGGTTGGAAAATAGTGAGCGAAGGTGTGCTGCCCTCAGCTATTTTAACGTTTTGCAAACCAAAAATGCGCCTTGGGTTATCTACTAAAGCACGAACTATTACCTCTGTTTTAATGCCCGCGCCTGCCAACATAGAATATAAAATCTCCTGTATGGCAAGGCCGTCGGAAGCATATTCAAATTCCTTTGTCTTGGCATCCCATTCCTGCGGGCGGTGATGCGAGGTAATGCAATCAATAGTGCCATCGTTGAGGCCGGCTACCATAGCCTGCCTGTCGGCTTCCGGCCTTAGCGGCGGTGTTACCTTATATACGCTGTTATAGCTCTGCAGCATTTCATCGTTGAGCGTAAGGTGGTAGGGAGTAACCGAACAAGTGATGTCCAGCCCTTCCTGTTTAGCGCTTCGGATCATGTCTAAAGCGGCAGCGGTGGAGACACCCGTGATATGCAGCCTGGAACCTGTATAGCGTAACAGCTCGATATCGCGATGCACCATTAAGGTTTCTGCCAGGGCAGGTATGCCTGCCATACCCAGGCGGGTGGAAACAGGACCTTCGTGCATGAGGCCACCGGCTGACAGAGCAGTATCGACAGGCAACTGGATGAGGATGCCATTGAATGATTTTGCATATTCCAGTGCCTTAAGCATGAGACCTGCATTCTGTATAGGCTTCCAGCCATCGCTGAAGGCTATGGCACCGTGGCGGCGCATATCCAGCATTTCTGCCAGGTTCTTGCCTTCTATACCCTGTGTTACAGCGCCCAAAGGATGCAGAGATACTGCGTGGCCTTTAGCTTTCTGTAATATGTATTGTACAGAAGATTTGGTATCAACAACCGGCCTGGTATTGGGCAGTGTAAAGACATCGGTAAAGCCACCTGCTGCAGCGGCTTTCATGCCGCTTTCTATCGTTTCCTTATGTTCAAAACCAGGCTCGCGATAGTCGGCAAAAATGTCTACCCAACCCGGGCTAACATGTATATCTTCCCCTTCTATTACGGTATCAGCCTTAGCTGTAATATTTGCAGAAATAGTCTTAATCTTCCCATCTTCGACCAAAATATCAAGTACCTGACCATTAAAATCGGAGTGGGTGTCTTCAATCCTTGCCTTGCGGATGAGCACGAGCATAAGCGGCTATTGAGTAGCTACGTTTTGTTTGCGAAAACTGCCTGCCAATACAAAAGTTTCGGCAGCCAGCATTAACAGGGCTAAAATAGCACAAACTTTCCAAAGCGGAAAACGAGGGCCGTTACCGGTATCATTTGCAGCTGCTACAGATGCTATATTGATCCATTTTATATTATCCCCTTTCCAGTCATTTTTCAGGCTATTTATGTCCCAGGGTTCGAGCTGAGACTCTGACCTGTCCGCATTCATGGCTATATCGGCAGTATCGCCGCTGTGTGCTGCCAGTATATAAAAGCCCGGCTGCTGCACTGCCTCATCAGCGTACACATCCAAGCCTGCACCATTGGGGCGTTGCGGCGGAATAATGTCCTGACCATGGCCGTAGAGATGCACCATGTTACGTTCATCAGCATTGCTGAGTGACAGATACACCGGACGCTGCCTGCCTATGCTTACTGCATAAACATCGCCACTGCGGGATTGGACGGCCATCTGGTAGAGGAAAGGCACAAAGAAATAGCTGCCCGGGAAATTGCCTGCCGAGATATCGGCCGCGGTAGCACATATATAAAGCTGACCCTTAGCCGGCCTATAGCGGGCAAGGAAAGGGTCTCCATTGCGGAAACTCATGATAGATTGTTCGTTGGCACTGAGGCCTGAGTTGAGGATATAGTGCCAGCTGGCCTGAGGTAATTGCACATTCTCGGGTATTTTCTCAAACAGGTCCTTTACCAGGTCGCTGCCTTGTTGCAAAGAACTTACCGTTTGTGCGGCTGTGTCTAAGCCGGAAATGGTGATGTCACCGGCAGCTTTCAATCCGTCGTTAAGTGCAGCCGTATTATTTGTTTTGCCAGGGAATATGCAGACGCTTAAACCCTGCTGCATGGCATTATAAATCGCCTTGCCCAATGTGGCATCTATATGGGTGACGCCATTTAGTATCACCAAGTTGTATTCTTTCCAGTCGGCAGGTGCAGCGTTTACATCTATCTGGTTAATGCGGAAACCATTGTAGGCACGAAACGCAGCCTGTATATAAGGATTAGCCTGGCCCTCGTTAAGTACAAGTACCGAAAGATTTGGAGCGCTGCGGGCAGTGATGCGGAAAGTATCATCGAAACGGACACTGGCATCATTAACAGCAAGCATGATATGCTGCCAGCCGGCATCATTTACCTGGAAGCTGAGCGTATCGGTATGCTCATTCTTATCAGAGAAAGATAATGTGGCAGCGTTCTTTACCTGTCCATTTATGGACAACTGCAGTACGGGCAATTCTTTGGGCAACTTGCCTATGGCGCGGGTATGTACTATTAGCTGGTTGCTCTGGCCAGTTTGCAGTACAGGCGAGCTCAGGTAAGCTGTGTCTATATAAATATTCTGCAATTCGTCTGTCTGTACAGGAATGCCATAGAAATTTATATGCTGCATCAGGGATTTATCGGGGACTGAAGCAAAAGCACTTCGCTGGAAATCAGAGTAATAATAAACATCTGCACCGGTGGCCGTTTCGCTTTGTACCATGCTTTGCACCAGGGATAATACCTGGTTCACGGATTTATAGGCTGATGATATGTCCAGGCTGTTTATTTCGGCTATTACCTTTTCAGCAGGCAATGGCTGGTAGCTGCCGGGCTTATCATTGGTCAGTAGCATGAAGCGTGTGCCGGAAGCCGAATGTTTCACCTGTTTGAGGGCAGCATCTTTAGCCATATCCAGCAGGCTGAGGGCGCCTTTCTTTACAGACATGCTGTAAGAATTGTCTATATAAATGACCTGCAGGCGATTGCCGGTTGCTACCTTATTTTTCTTATTAAAAAAAGGCTGAGCAAAGGCCATGACCAGAGCAGCCAGGAAGAGCAAGCGCAATGTGAGCAAGAGCTTATACCTGACCTCTGACTGCCTGCGTGAATGTAACTGGATATTCTTCAAGAAGCGGACATGCGGAAAAAACACTGTCTTATACCTGCGCAGGTTGAACAAATGTATGAGCACAGGTATGGCCAGCGAAAGCCCTGCAATGAGAAAAAGAGGATATAAAAAACTCACCTAACAAATATAGGGGAATGCAGCGTGCGAAACGCTTTTGTGCATGAGGAAGCAACAAAGGCAATAATAGCCGGCCTGCGGCGTTTATTTCATACATTTGACCCGCAGTTTTTTAATATGAACATTTACAGAAACCTTATACTATCGGTCTCCGTATTATCGGCTACAGCTTGTTATGCACAGAACAAACCTATAGGGTATTGGGAATCGCATTTACCCTATAACACTGCTGTGAGCGTTGCGACAGACGGCAATATACTATACACTGCCAGCCAACAGAGCTTCTTTACCTACAACGAAGCTACAGGGGAAATGGTGCCTTACAGCAAGGTAGAGGGCATGTCGGATGTAGGAATGTCTTATGTAGCTTACGACCCGGGAACAGGGACTGCCATACTTGCCTACCAAAACAGTGATATAGACCTGTTTCAGAATAATACATTTTATAATATACCAGACCTGAAGAACAGAGCGGTAGCAGGCCTGAAGAACATTAACCACATATATACCGAAAACGGGCTGGCTTACATAAGCACCGATATTGGCATACTGGTGGTGGACATGAGTAAACGGGAGATAAAAGAGTCATATATTTTTACTCATAACAGCCAGATATTATCTATAAAAGGTTTTTCATCAGCCGGCAATTATTTCTATGCTATCACTTCTATTGGTCTTTACCGGGTAGATAAGCGTTTGCCTGATGTACAAAACTTTGCTGTATGGAGCCACATGGACAGCACTCATGCATTCATCAATATAACTACGGCAGATAGCCAGTTATTTGTGTCAACAGCCGATAGCATTTTCACTATTAATACAGGAGGCACCCTGCAGACAGTATACGGCACCAATAATACCATAAACCATATAGACCCCAGTAAGAATGGAATATGGATAAGTGAAAAAAGCAGGACGAGCTACAGTGGAATTGAAAACAAACTGGATGCGAGCAGTTACCAGCTTGTTGATTCTTTTCATCCTCAATGGGTAGCAAGACAGGCAGCGGAACTTACGGATGGCTCTGTGTGGGTGGCTGATGAAGCTATTGGTCTTTGTAAAAGGAACAGTAGCAATCATACCGATGTATATGTGCCAAATGGGCCTTCTCATCCTGCATCATTTGATATCTATGCTTACAATAAGGAAGTATGGGTAGCACATGGCGGTTTTAATGATCTTTATCGTCCGAATAGTAACAGAAATGGTTTTTCGGGCTATGTAAACGGGGTATGGCACACCTATACGTACAATCCTTATACTTTGTATAATCCTATGCTGGATTTTGTAAGCATTACCAAAAATCCAGTGAATGGTAATATATATGCAGGCTCTTTCCAAAATGGCCTGTACATTATGCAGCCAAACGGAGATAAGGTAGCACAACTTCAGAATCCTCCCTTCAGCGGTAATCCGAATAATGGAAACGAGGTAGAGATAGCCGGCCTTGCTTTTGACCAGAATAATAACCTGTGGGTAAGCCTGTTCGGATCACCCTATAACCTGGTGGTACGTACACCTGATAGCATCTGGTACCAGTACTCTATAAATACACCTACTTATCCGCATTCAGGCGGCCCGATCATATTTGACGATTATGGTCAGAAGTGGGTGATCGGTTCAGATGGTGGTGGCATTATTGTTTATAATGACAATGGCACACTGGAAAATACTGCTGACGACCAGGCAATAGTGCTAACCTCCGGTACTGGTCATGGTAATTTGCCGAGCAATGAAGTGTACTCAATAGCAAAGGACAAAAATGGTGACATATGGGTAGGCACTAATAATGGTATTGGGATTATAAATTGCGCAGGAAGCATTTTCCAGGGCTGTGATGCACAAATACCTATAGTGCAGTATGACCAATATGCAGGCTATCTTTTTGCAGGGGAAAATGTAAGATCGATAGCTGTAGATGGCGCTAACCGTAAGTGGGTAGGTACTGATAATGGAGTATGGCTGTTATCGCCTGACGCAAGTAAAATAGTTAACCGCTTTACCGCCGATAATAGTCCGCTGCCGTCTAACCATACCGAGAAGATAACAATAGACCCTGTAACAGGTGATGTTTATATTGGCACCGACCAGGGCTTAGTTACTTACCATGGTACGGCCACAGAAGGTGGTACCAGCAACAGCAATGTAATGACCTATCCTAACCCGGTGCCTTCAGGTTATGGTGGCACTATAGCTATAAAGGGACTGGTAGCGAATGGTGATGTACGCATTACCGATATGAATGGACAGCTGGTATATCGTACTACTGCGCTTGGCGGGCAGGCTGTATGGAATGGCATGGACTATACAGGACACAGGCCGCAGTCGGGCGTGTACCTGATCTTTGTGAGCAATAATGACGGCTCGCAAACCTATGCAGGCAAGATGGTGTTTATGCAATAGCGCCTATGTTACAAAACACAAAGGGAATAGTACTGCGATCAGTAAAGTATGGAGAGACCAGCCTGATCTGTACCATATTTACAGGATATTTTGGCGTACAGTCTTACCTGATACAGGGCATTCGCAGTAGCAAATCCAAAAGTCACAGAGCGGGACTCTTTCAGCCTGCTACCCTGCTGGACCTGGTAGTATATAACAAGCCACAAACCAACCTGCAGCGCATAAAGGAATTTCAACTGGCACATGTGTACAATAACCTGCAGGAAGAAATAGTAAAGAACAGTATTGCTTTATTTTCTGTTGAGCTGCTGCTGCGTTTGCTGCCGGAACATGCGCCGATGCCGGAGCTATTTGATTTCAGCTTTGCCTATTTCCAGGAATTAGACCAGCTACCGGTGAGCGATGTAGCTAATTTCCCGCTTTACTTTATTATTAATTGCAGTCGCTTTTTAGGCTATGATATAAAAGGGCACTATAGTAACGAGACTCCCCATCTCAATTTGCATGAGGGGGGCTTTACGCATGACGCACCACCTCTAAGCCCCTATGTAAGCGATGATGATGCTAAAGCCTTTGAACAGGTTTTGCAGGCAGAAAATATAGCAGCATTGAAAACTATAGATATGAATGCAGCTATGCGTTACCGCCTGCTGGACTGGCACATGGAATTCCTGCAGCAGCATACACAGCACCTGGGCAATATAAAATCGCTGGCTGTACTGCAAGCTATATTGCATTAAACTGTGCGCTTAGCATGATGCTTTGTAAATTTGTGCATCATGAAGAAATTATTGCCGTTGCTTTTAGCATTGATGCCCACCTGTACATACGCGCAGGAAGCACTGAATGTTCATCATTATCCGCAGCATCTATTTCGCAACCCACTGAATATCCCTATATACCTGGCGGGAAATTTTGGCGAGTGCAGGCCGGGACATTTTCATAGTGGCACGGATATAAAAACCAAAGGACATGAAGGACAGCCGGTATATGCAGCTGCTGATGGCTATATATCGCGCATAAAAATGGAAAAGGGCGGCTTTGGGCACGCTATATATATTACACATCCTGAAGGCTACACTACCTTGTATGCACACCTGAGCAATTTTGTTCCTAAGCTGCAGGCTTACTTGCGTAAGGAGCAATATGAAAAAGAGCATTGGGATGTAGATCTGCAATTATCGCCTACTGCATTTCCTGTGAAGAAAGGACAACAAATAGCATGGTCGGGCAACACAGGCGGATCTACAGCACCTCACCTACACTTTGAAATAAGAGATACTAAAACAGAGCATCCGCTAAACCCCGAAATCTTCGGGCTGCCAATCGTTGATAATATTCCACCCAAACCAAAGGCTATTGCTGTGTATGATTTGAAACAAAGCATCTATGAGCAAGACCCTAAGATAACTGTGCTGAAGAAAACAGGGAGCACATACACGCCAACAGGTAATGATACGCTGTACACAGATGCGACAACAGCCGGGATAGGCGTAAATGTAGATGACTACATGAATGGCAGTGATAACACCATTGCCTTCTACACCATGGAACTATATATGGATGATAGCATACAAGCAGAGGTGAGGCTAGATGACATAGGCTATGATGAAACCAGGTATGTAAATGCGTATGCAGATTATAAAACTCACGAGCAAAAGAAAGAATGGTTTCAATGTTTGTTCCAACTGCCAGGCAATAGGCTGGATCATATTTTTGAGAACATGAATGCAGCTAAGGGTGGACTAAACATAGATGATAATAAAGCACACAAGATAAAGATCAGGATAACAGACGATAAAGGGAACGTGACTATGGTATTATTTTATCTGCGCAGCAGTGGGGATTTCATTGCTCATCCGCAATGTGATAATCTATTTAAATGCACACGGGTTCATTCATTTGAACAGCCCAATGTAAAATTTACGATAGACGATAAAACAATTTACGACGACATTTGTTTTAAGTATCAAAGCACGCCTGATGCAGCGAGCTTTTCGAACAGATATATGATACACTATGCTTATGTGCCGGTACATCATTCCTTCGAGCTGTATATAAAGCCCAATACTGCCATACCATTTGAACTACGTGATAAAATAGCTATGATGTACACTGACGGCAAGGATGAAGATGGGCGCGGAGCGGTAGCAGCAGAGCATGGTTGGTACAAAGCTGCAGTACGCAACTTTGGTACTTACTGGCTGGTGGCCGACACTACTGCACCGGAAATAAAATCGATGCAGAAAGACAATAGTAACCTGGGCAGGGCAAAACAGATAACGTTTGTTGTGAAGGACACTATTAGCTCAGTAAAGAAATTTAAAGGAGAGCTGGATGGCAAGTGGATATGCTTTGAGCAACATGGCAGCCTGTTCTTTTACCAGTTTGACAGCCACTGTGTGAAAGGCAAGCATAGACTTGTATTCACTGCCACTGATGAAAACAATAATACCGCTACATACACACTCAATTTTACAAGATAAAAACGATATAGAGATGACACTAAAAGCAGGCGATAAAGCACCCGATTTTACAGCACTGGACCAAAATGGGAACACGATTTCTTTGCACGATTTCAAAGGGAAGAAAGTAGCGCTCTATTTCTACCCGAAAGATGATACGCCTACCTGCACGGTAGAGGCATGCAACCTGCGCGACAACTTTGCAGTGCTGAAGAAGAAAGGCATAGTAGTGATAGGCGTGAGCAAAGACGAAGTGAAGAAACATAAGAAGTTTGAAACAAAATATTCACTGCCTTTCATACTTGTTTCGGATGTAGATACAAAGATCAATAATGATTATGGTGTGTGGGCGCTGAAAAAATTTATGGGCAGGGAATATATGGGCACACTACGCACTACCTTCCTGATAAATGAGAAAGGCAAAATAGATCACATAATAGAAGACGTGGAATCTAAGAACCATACACAGCAGATATTAGATACCTGGGGCCTTTAGAATGCGAACTTAACGCTGCCGAAAATGCCGAAATAACGGCCTTTATCTTCGGTAGGTAGAGGCTTAGGCGTAACACGCCATACAAAGTCAATACGGAATATCTCCAGGATATTTTCAATACCTGTACCAACTTCTACATAAGGGTTACCTTCCAGCGTACGGAAGTCATAACCCTTATTTAAGTTGAGCGCTTTATTAGCATCACTGAGGGAACCAATGACACCTTTAGCTGTCCAGAACTGGCGCAGTTTGGCGCGACGCAGGTAAGGTATATAATTAAAGATGCCGCCACCTATATTATGCTCTATGCTAAAGCCTGCATATTGATCGCTGATGAACTCATACTTATTCATCATTTCGAAAGCGAAACGATTATAGTAGTAATACTCATTACCAGGGTGTATCTCCAGCAGCGGATAAGGTAGTGTGTTGAATATCTTTCCGGCAAACAGGTTATAGTACAATGAACCAAATGGTGCGATAGGCACAGTATTAGACACTGTGAAGCGCGCCTTCTGATAGTCATAGTCACTGTTCATAATTCCCT
>JBQCEX010000014.1:0-2009 GCA_051959855.1 Flavipsychrobacter sp.
GTCTTCGGCATACCTGTGTCCGCTGGGGTGGGGGGTAAAGAATTTTTCGTTAGCCGCAGCATCACCGCGTAAAGCCAGCACATTTTCCAATCCCAGGAAGTGTAGGTCTATCAATGCATTTTCAGTTTCTTCCTTGCTGAAACCGCCGCATATCAGGTGGGGTATGGCCTCTACCTTATACTTGTTCATTATCGCAGCACATATACCCACAGTGCCTGGGCGCTTACGTATTTCTACACGTTCAAAATTGCCGTCTGAGCGCTTTTTATACACCTGCTCTGCACGGTGATAGGTAACATTCACAAAACTGGGGTTAAACTCCATCAGCGGGCTAAGATGCGTATAGATCGACTCTATGCTTTTACCCTTTGTAGGAGGCAGTATTTCCAGCGAGATAATGGTCTTATTAGCGTTCGCTAAATGTTGTGTTACTTTCATAATTACTGCCGCAAAAATAGATATTCAAAACATTATATCTTATAAAAGAAATGTAGAAGGAAAATTATTAATGCAAAATATTTATCTGCCCATCTAAAAGACGTTTCCTATTTTTGCCGGGAATGTCGGAGCACTTAAAGATACAGGCTAAGGGATTGATAAAACGCTATGGTACGCGCACCGTCGTGAATAATGTATCATTTGAGTTGTCGCAAGGTGAAATTGTAGGTTTGCTTGGTCCTAACGGTGCCGGTAAAACTACTTCCTTCTACATGGTGGTAGGCCTTGTAAAGCCCGATGAAGGTGACGTGTACCTCAATGACCTGAATATTACAAAGCTGCCCATGTACAAGCGCGCCAAGATGGGCATCGGTTATTTGCCGCAGGAGGCTTCCGTATTCAGAAAAATGTCTGTTGAAGATAATATTAGTGCCATACTGGAAATGTCGAATCTCACAAAGGCCGAGCAAAAGCATAAGCTTGAGTCGCTTTTGGACGAGTTTCGTTTGCAGCATGTGCGCAAAAGTCCGGGTGATGTGCTGAGTGGGGGTGAAAGAAGACGTACTGAAATTGCCAGGGCTTTATCTGTTGACCCTAAGTTCATCCTGCTGGATGAGCCTTTTGCGGGTATAGATCCTATTGCAGTGGAAGACATACAAACTATTGTAGCCCAGCTTAAGTATAAAAACATCGGTATTCTCATCACAGACCATAATGTGCAGGAAACGCTGTCTATTACAGACCGTGCATACCTGCTGTTCGAGGGTAAGATCCTTAAATCCGGTTCCGCCGAAGAGCTTGCTGCCGACGAGCAGGTAAGAAAGGTGTACCTTGGCCGCCATTTCGAGCTAAAAAGAAAGGATTATACCCCTATTCAATATAAAAAGTAAATTGTAGTTTAGTAGATACGGGAATTGACTATAACCCATATTTCATAGCCAAAACCTGAAGTTGATAAGATGAGCATAATTAGTCCTGCGTTTAAAGGTTATATAAAGTTGCGCCAAAGCGCAATAGATAATTACATGCTTAACCCTATTGATACGCAAAAGCAGGTTTTCAATAATCTCATAGGGTCTGCACAGTTTACCGAGTACGGTAAAAAATATAATTTCGATAAGATTGACAATATTGTCGATTTTAAGAAGAATGTTCCCATTAACGATTACGATACTTTAAAGCCATATATCCAGCGTATACGCGAGGGCAATCAGAATATTCTCTGGCCATCGCCTATCACCTGGTTCGCCAAGTCCAGCGGCACCACCAGCGATAAGAGCAAGTTTATACCTGTTAGCAAGGAATCGCTGGACGATAACCATTTTAGGGCTAGTAAAGATGTGCTTGCTCTATACCTCCGCAGTTTCCCTCAGTCCAGTGTATTATCGGGCAAATGCCTGGTCATGGGCGGCAGCCACCAGATAAACCAGCTGAATGCAGATTCTTTCTTCGGCGATCTGTCTGCCGTTATGCTGCAAAATATGCCTTGGTTTGGGCAAATGGGCCGCACCCCTGAGCTATCCATAGCGCTTATGGACGAGTGGGAGGCCAAGATCGAAAAGATAGCGCAC
>JBQCEX010000015.1:0-2626 GCA_051959855.1 Flavipsychrobacter sp.
TCGCAACCCGCTATTGCCAGTGCTTCAATTGTGTCAGCCTCCAGCAATAAGTCGGCGCGCGATTGTATTTTGAACCTAAATTTCAGTTGTGCTTTCTCTACCAGCGCAGCAAATTCTTTAACCCAGCCTGGCTTTAATCCAAAAATGTCATCACAAAACCATATATGGTCAAACTCGAATTTTTCTTTAAGATATTTCAGTTCAGCAACAACATTTTCCGGCGAGCGGGAGTTATATCGATTACCATATATCGGCTTGGCGCACCAGTTGCATTTAAAAGGGCAGCCCCTGGTCGTACCCATGTTCATGGAAAAGTATCCGGCATGTGTTTCCCAGCACTTCTTATATGGCGCCATATCTACCAGGTCCCAGGCAGGCATTGGCAGACTATCTAGTTCCCTTATCACACTTCGCCTGGCTGTTTTTATATAGTCATAATCACTCTTATACGCCAGCCCCTGTATTTGTTCAAATGGCATACCATTATCCAGCGAGTCAATGAGCTCATACAATGTAAACTCCGCTTCTCCTATTAAGACAAAATCCGCTCCTTCATTAAGGTATTCTTTATAATGGTCTGTACTATCAGAGCTTGAAACAATTACCTGGCATCCATATTGTTTAGCTAATTTACTCATCCTGAATGCGGCTTCCCGCATATTGGTAAGGCACATTTTAGTCAGGTAATTAAACCCATCATCATATAGCACCAGGTAGTCAGGCTTATAATCTTGCAGGTAGGCAATTATTTCATCCGGGCCATAAGAAAACATAGTATCAAACAATAAAACTTCGTAGCCATTGGCACGCATATAAGCTGCAGCATAAAGTGTTCCTAAAGGGGCGTATGGCTGGCCTATCTCCCATTGCTTAGGGTCAAAGCGTAAAAAATAGGAATGGCTAAAAAGTATTTTCTTCATCGCATCATTTCTTTATCCGGATCCAAAAAAAAGGAGTTTTATTCTTCCGCAACTTGTTCATAAAGCTGTTCGGATTAAACAGGATCGTATGGCTAAAATTTTTTAAATCACTTATTGAGTGATGGAAATAATAATTACTCATTTTATCAAATCCAAGGCCGGAATAGTACAATTTAGATCTTCTTATTGCTGCGCTAATATCTGATGGATGATACAGGTAAGTATCCATTATATGCACTTCACCATTTGCGGACAATAAAGACAATGCCTGTTTAATAATTTGCGGTAATGAAGGAAAATATTGTATGGAAGCTGCAAACACTATAATATCAAAATCACTTCCCGTAATATCAGTTATTTCAGCAGGTCGGTATTGCAAATTATCTTTTTTGAAAACATGTGCAGCCTGAGTAAGTTCTATAGTATTTATATCAATGCCGGTAACTTTTGCACCAGGTATATTGGCTATCCATGCAGACAACCATCCATTACCGCAACCCACTTCCAACACCTTTAGATTACGCCGTTTCCTTTGAAGATACTTAATCAATCGTGTAGCTGACTTATTTCTTTGCTTCCATTCTTCATAGTGTGGGTGTGTCTTTTCTATTTGTGGCAGTCTCATTACCTGGCCATCTGTATATAGCCGCTGTTCCTTTTCGCGCAGGCTTATATACAGTTGCTCAAAATCATTTGCACTATTATCGCTCCATATAGACACATTACTTTCCATCGCTACAATTTAAAAACCCTGTATTTCAGGTTGACGGTATTTCCATAGTCGTTGCAGGAATTTTATTTCATAGGGATGTTTGTATAAATTCATCCTATACCGTATACCCGACACAAGCTTTATTGCCTTTTTCTGGAAATCATTCAACTTTATGTCCGTAGCAGTCGGATAACGTCCATTCAGTACTGTCTCAAAATTCCTGATCTTATCAATCATTTCAGGTTTAAGCCAAGGCGTAAGATGATTTTTGCGCAGGTCCAGGTCTTCCCACTCAGGCGATACCCAATCTTCAAGCACCTTAGGATATTCAAATCCTTTCGCCAGCACATCGTTATATAATTCCGATCCTTCTGTGGGTACGGGGCTATATGTATAAAGAACTACCTCCGTCTTCGGATTTATGCGTTTTATTTTTTTAATAAATTCTATTTCAAAGTCTATTTGGGCATCTACCTCTTCCGGAGTTGCTGCAGGTGTGCCTAACACAAAAGAGTATTCAGGAATAATATCAAACTTTTTCATTCGCTCTGCAAATGCCATTATCTGGTCACCGGTTTGCGTGCCTCCTTTATCCAGTTGCTTTAGTATATTATTATTGCCGCTTTCAGCCCCGAAAAATATAATACGGCAACCCGCTTCACGGATTAGTGCCAGAGATTCATCTTTAAATCTCGACATAGTGTCTATCCTCGCCATACCCCACCAGTTCATTCGCTCAGGCTTTATAAGCCTTGAAAATTCAACGGCTCGTTTTTCCGATACAAAGAAATTATTATCGTGAAATTCAATGGCATCTGCTCCCCAATTGTCCTTTATGTATTTTATATCTTTGTAAATAAGTTCTGCGGATTTCCCTTTCCATCTCGCTTCATATATCGGCACTACTGCGCAGAAGGAACAGGTAAATGGGCATCCAATGCTGGAATGATAGGCCATAGTTCTTTCTCCCAGGTAAGTTTTACCTAGATATTTA
>JBQCEX010000016.1:0-4172 GCA_051959855.1 Flavipsychrobacter sp.
AAAAAACATCTCGCTCGATAACCAGATAAAGGCTCAGTTCACGGCCGCTATCAATTCATTCAACAGCGTTAGTGTCACCTTCGAGCAAGGTATTTATACCCAGCGCACGCAAATTCAGAATTGCATCACTGCGCTCAACACCCTCAGCACCACGCTCGACGAACAACTCTTACCATTCATTAAGCAATACATAAAAGACTAAAACCCGCTCCAGGCTGTCATGAAAAAAATCGGATTCCTATTGGCCATGTGTTTCCTGCTGCTTGGCTATACGCAGTGTCGCAAGGCCGATCCTGCTGCGCTCAGCAATGATGAAACCTTCGATCCGCGCCTGTCAGGTGGAGCAGCTACTACTTTCGATATCAGTTCACTTTCCTTCAGTAGCCCCATACCCGGCCTTTCCACCCGTGATCTGCATGTGCATGAGCTGGGCGATAAGATATTCGAACAGTCTTTTGTAGCAGCTCCTGCACCCATATATGGCGGGCTTGGTCCGGTGTTCAACAATGTCTCCTGCGTATCCTGCCATCACAATGACGGTAGCGGCATACCAACTGCAGGACTGGTTAACTCTTCTTTGCTCATTCGCCTCAGCATACCCGGCACCGATCTGCATGGTGGCCCACTACCTATTCCTGGCTATGGCAATCAGTTGCAGGATGTTGCCCTCTTCGGTGTGCAGCCTGAGGCTACCGTAAATATCACTTATACCGAACAGTCATTCACCTTCCCCGATGGGGAAACCGTATCACTGCGAAAACCCGTTTACACATTATCCAGCCCCTACATGCCCATGCCTGCGGGCTATCTCATCTCTCCGCGCCTGGCCCCGCCTGTCTTCGGGCTGGGCCTGCTGGAGCTGGTGCCTGAGGCTACCATACGCTCCTTTGCCGATCCTTATGATGCTGATAAAGACGGCATCAGCGGCAAAGCCAACTATGTGTACAACCCCTATACCAAACGCACAGAGCTTGGCCGCTTCGGTCTCAAGGCCAATACCTCCACATTGCAGGTACAGGTCAGTGCCGCTATGCAGCAGGATATGGGCATCACCAGCTATGTATTCCCGCAAAAGAGCGTATATGGCCAGTCGCAGTGGACTGCAGTAAAAGATACCAATGGTACCGACCTGCCCGATAGCCTGGTTGATGCTGTCAGGTTCTATGTACAGTCGCTTGCAGTGCCAGCCCGTCGTGATGTTACTGATCCTGTAGTGCAGCATGGCGAGCAGCTCTTCACGCAAATACAGTGCGCAACCTGCCACAAGCCCACTATGTACACCGATGTCAATGTTACACTGCCTGCCCTCAGCCACCAGCGCATACACCCTTATACCGATTTGCTGGTGCATGATATGGGCCCCGGCCTTGCCGACAACCGCCCCGATTACCTGGCCGATGGTACCGAATGGCGCACCACACCCTTATGGGGCATAGGTCTGTTTGAAAAGACCAACGGCACGCCCTACTACCTGCACGATGGCCGCGCCCGCACCCTGAAGGAAGCAATCCTCTGGCATGGCGGCGAGGCGCAGCACGCTGTTACACAGTTCACTAAGCTCTCCCGTGCCGATAGAGATGCTATCATTACATTCCTGCAGTCCCTGTAGTGTTAGCATTAGGTGCTACAGTCCACAGTATGCCCCATTTGTTTAACCTTCACCGGCCAATAGCTATAAATGCTTTGCGTGGCGGGCCATTCCCGTGGCTGGCATAGTTGCTGTACTGTTATGCTAAAACAATGACTATGGAAGCGTTAACAGAAAAAATGAAAAGAATGGCAAAAAATACCGATCATACAGAAGGTACCACTACCAAGGCCATTGAAGATCAGACAGCTAAATTACCTTCATCTTTATTCCTTTGGACTGCATTGTCTTGCATGGGTACATCGCTTGCTTTGCAGATCTTTGGTAAGAAGCATACCGCACTATTCATTGGTCAGTGGGCTGCACCTATACTGCTCATGGGCATCTACAACAAGATGGTGAAGCAGGCCGGTCACGATCAGGAAGACCGCGACTAACTTATTGTATTCCATCGGCAGATATCCCATTACCTGCTGATGGAATTATACTTTTTCACAATGCCATTTGTGTAGGATGCTGTCTGCATATTGTTTGCTTGTTAATATGCCATATGTTTTAGATTACCTTTCCTGCATGTCAATCTGTAAAATAATTTAGGAAAAGGGATGATATATATTAAAAAAACATTTTTAAATCTCTGCCTAAACTAATGAGCTGGCAATAATTCTTTCCGTGTCAACTCAAAAATCTCTTCTCGTAAAAGGAAACATTTTTTTGAAATTCCTTAATGCTAATGTTAATTTATGTCACTTTTATTAAAAGTTAATAAGCCAATACTGGTCAATATTTTAGCTGAAAAATTGCCAAAAATTTCTGCAAAATAATTTTCTGTACCAAACCTTTTTCTTCAAGCATTGTTTTATTGTTGGTATTTAGGGGCTTATATTTTTTATACATAAATAAGCTTCATGAGTTAAAAATTGATTGTGATTTCATTTATCCTCAATTATCTTTGCGGGGATTTCTACAAAAGTTACTTCTTAACATTACCGGGCAATTATGAGCTGGAAACACAATTTCTCAACATCTATCGGTAAAAAGCTGCAAATGAGCTTAACCGGGTTGTTCCTTATTTTATTTCTTATTGTGCACTGCTACGTTAACGGGCAGATTTTTTACAATGATGGTGGCGTGCGTTTTAACGAGGCAGCTCATTTCATGGGTACTAATGCCGTTATCCGTACGGTAGAGGTTGGTTTGTTTGCGTTCCTGTTACTGCATATCATACAGGGACTTGTTTTGTGGGCAAGAAACAGGGCTCGCCGTCCGGTGCGCTACGCGGTTAGTGCTGGCAATAAGACCAGCCCATGGTATAGCCGCTCTATGGCTTTATTGGGTACGCTGGTATTGTTGTTCCTTATTCTCCACCTATCTAAATTTTGGGGCCCTAACCGTTATGCACAGACATTCGGCAGCGGCGAACTGAATCTCTATGAAAGAATGCGTGATGAGTTCAGCATTGGCTGGGTTGTTATCGTATACATATTGGGTTGCATAGCTTTGGCATGGCACCTGGTACATGGCTTTTACAGTGCTTTCCAGACTTTAGGTTTGGGCACACATAGATATAAAGGAATAATCAGGGGTATTGGTGTTGCATTTTCCATTATCGTTCCTTTGATATTTGCTTTGATGCCTATCGCTTTCTATACTCATTTAATTCAGTAAAATTTCGATTTCCCGAATATGACACTTAATTCCAAAATACCTGCTGGTCCGTTAGAGTCGAAGTGGAAAACATATAAGTCTACTTGTAAGCTGGTAAACCCGGCTAACAAACGTCACCTTGAGGTGATCGTTATCGGTACTGGCCTTGCCGGTGCTTCTGCAGCGGCTTCTCTGGGTGAAATGGGCTATAAGGTAAAGGCCTTCTGTTTTCAGGATAGTCCGCGCCGTGCGCACTCTATAGCTGCGCAGGGTGGTATCAATGCTGCAAAAAACTATCAGAATGATGGTGACAGCACTTACCGTTTGTTTTATGATACAGTAAAAGGCGGCGATTATCGCTCGCGTGAAGGTAATGTATACAGGCTGGCTGAAGTGAGCGCTAATATTATAGACCAGTGCGTAGCGCAGGGTGTTCCTTTTGCGCGTGAATATGGCGGTCTGCTCAGCAACCGTTCATTTGGTGGTGTGCAGGTGCAGCGTACTTTCTATGCTGCTGGTCAGACTGGCCAGCAGTTGCTGATAGGTGCCTATCAGGCGCTTGAGCGCCAGGTGGCACAGGGTAATGTAAAAATGTATTCCCGTCACGAGATGCTGGATATCGTTATGATAGACGGTAAAGCTCGTGGTATCATAGCCCGCAACCTGGTGACAGGTGAGCTCGAACGTCATTTCGGTCATGCAGTATTACTCTGCAGCGGCGGTTATGGCAACGTATTCTATCTTTCTACAAATGCCATGGGCAGCAACGTCACTGCCGCATGGAAGGCACATAAAAAAGGCGCTTTCTTCGGAAATCCTTGCTACACGCAAATTCACCCTACTTGTATTCCTGTAAGTGGCGATCACCAGTCTAAATTAACTCTAATGTCTGAATCATTACGTAATGACGGACGCGTTTGGGTTCCTAAGACTCAGG
>JBQCEX010000017.1:0-3365 GCA_051959855.1 Flavipsychrobacter sp.
TCAGGTTAGGAATACTGAGTCCACCTGTAACGCCAATGCAATACGACTGTGCGTCAGCATATTTATTAAATGCAAAAAAAACAATCATCAAAAGCAGATAGTGTAGTTGTTTCATAATAGTCACTTTAGATGATACGAAACTATTTTAGAACACTATCTACTATACTGATATTTGTCATCTTTCAAACTGATCTTAATATGCTGTGCCTGCAGCTACCTATTGCCGGCCTGAAGTGAAGAAGCATTTCCCCAAGCAACTTTCATTATCATGATAGCATGAGAGGTTGTAAGGTTGTAATGGAAAACCGGCGGGATTTTTCAAAGCAATATATATTCAGCAAAAGCAAAAGCATTCCGTAAAAAATATCCTCTATCGGGATAGTGAGGATACGGATACCTAAATTTTCCGAATCATTGTAGCTTACTATGACGCGGTGCAAAAAGCTGCCTGTAAGAATACCATTCGAGATGGTGAAAGGAATAAGTATGACAAGATAGCTTACCAAAAAAGATGGCAGAAATGACGCATTCCTGTAACACAAATACAGCAGACAAGCGCTGAGTAATATAAAAGTTATGCTAGTGTACAGCTTACCGATATTTAAAAGTGCTGTTAACAATAATATTGTGGCCAGGATGAAAAAGAAACCCCGGGCTACTGCCTGAAAATGAGAAAAGGAGCCCAGCTTATTGAATACGTAATAAGTGAACACACAGGCGAAAGGTATGCAGAAGAAGAACAAATATTCCTCAACAGGCATGTTGAAGAAATAAAAGCCGAGTACATATGCTGGGTTGAATGACCATATATGCATGCCGGTAAATATACCGTCCCAAACCAAAAAAAATATAGCTGTGAGCAAACTAGGAACAATAAAATAGCGCCATTCTCTATAAAAGTTTATGCCGGGATAAAATGAAAAGATAAACGGCATTACCAGGCAAGCCAGATCGACAAGCAGATATGTGTAGTGCGGGTTCATTTATTCACTGCGCTTTTTCGAGCTTCTTTGAAATACCTTAGCGGTACCCAAAGCATTCCAAAGCATTCACCCTCTTCCTTGTCTAAATGCTTGTGGTGGACTTTGTGTGCTTTGCGCAGCGCTCTGAAATAAAAATTATTTGTCTTTTGCAGCAGCTTTATGCGCTGATGTATAAAAACATCATGCACAAAAAAGTAAGCTGCACCATAGAGCGTTATGCCGCCTGCTATGAGCAGCAGAAAACGCAGAGATGAAAAAAGAGTGCCGAGTAAAAATGTAGTCATAGATAATGTGCCGAAAACGACAAAAAAGAGATCGTTGCGCTCAAATGTTTTCTTATACCTGGGGTCATGATGGTCTTTATGCCAGATCCATAAAATGCCATGCATGACATACTTGTGCAGCCACCAGGTAAACATTTCCATGATGCAAAACGTGATCAATATGATGGCAGCAGCCAATGCTATACTCATGACACTGCGAATAATTGGTTGAATAAAAGGCGAAACCATACCGTAAATTGGTCTGGCTGTGTTTTCATCCTGCTATATATTTCGTCGACCGGCAAATACATATATTCATCAACCTCGTTACTATTCGGTATCGGAGCATCATCACAGTAACCTATAAATATATGATCGAACTCATGCTCTATGAGCCCGTTATCAAGTTCAGCACGGTACAAAAAATCAGATTTATGCTCTAAGTGACATTCAAGACCCAGTTCTTCTTTCAGGCGACGTTGCGCAGCTGATAAAGGCGCTTCATCAAGTCGCGGATGTGTGCAACAAGCATTACTCCACAATCCAGGCGAATGATATTTGCCAGCAGCCCTTTGCTGTAAAAGCATCGTTCCATCGCTATGAAATACAAAAACAGATACAGCCCTATGCAAGCGCCCTTCTCTATGAGCTTTCATTTTTTCCATTGTACCGATTGTCTCGTTGCTCTCATTCAATAACTGTACATATTCTTCTATCATGCTATGGTTTTATTCTGTGTTACATTAATTTCAGCCGATGCCTTACATAACTATATGCAAGTAAGTTCATTTTTTGATAGTCAGGAATACGAATGCGTTTGCTCATGATGCCTGTCGACGGCGTTGTCCTTATCTTATTAAATAACTCCCTGTAATATACATAAGCTGTATAAACGCCAAATCTGGCAGTGGCCGGCAAACGCCTGATGCCCTTAAGCGCCTCTTCAAAATCTGTAACTATTTCAGCCTCAATTTGTTTCTTTTCATTTTCTGTAAATACTGCAAGATCTATGCCCGGAAAATAAACCCGCCCCAATAACTTATTATCATCCTTTAGATCTCGCAGGAAATTAACCTTCTGAAAAGCGGCACCCAGGCTCATGGCGGCAGGGGTGAGCTGCAAGTACATAGTTTCATCGCCCTCCACGAATACCTTTAAACACATAAGCCCGACCACCTGTGCTGAACCCATTATATACTTATTGTAGGTTTCTTCAGAATGCTGCTGCATACTAAGGTCCATCTCCATGCTATGGAGGAAACAATCTATCAGTGATCGATCGATGTTATAATCGTTCACTACCTTCTGGAAACTGTTCAATACCGGATTGAGGCTGACCTTTCGCTCTATAGCCTGCCATGTAGCTTCCCGCAACTCCTGCAGCAGGCTTTTTTTGTCGTAATCGTGAAAGCTATCCACGATCTCGTCGGCAAGACGTACGAACCCATATATACTATAAATAGGATCGCGGAGTCGTTTGTTAAGACAATAAATACCTAAAGAAAAGCTGGTACTGTATGTCCTCGTAATCACCCTACTGCTTATAACTGATATCTTATCGAAGAGCGCTTTCATAAGTCATATTTTTAGCGTGTTTTATTATTTCAGCGGCAACTATTTCGCCTGAGATAAGGGACGGAGGCAAGCCAGGACCCGGCACTGTAAGCTGCCCGGCGTAATAGAGGTTACTAATCTTTTTGTTCCTAATGGCAGGTTTCAATACGGCAGTTTGCCTCAATGTGTTCGCCAAACCGTAGGCGTTGCCTTTAAAAGCATTATAGTCGGTAATAAAATCGTTTATGCCGTAGCTTCTGTTTACGACTATGTCGTCTTTAAAGCTTTGTCCGCAGAAGGCTTCTAACCGGCTTATTACCTGGTTGAAATAGTTTGGGTGCAGGGATTTATCATCATTGAGCCCCGGGGCTATTGGGATGAGTATGAACAGGTTCTCACAATTTTCCGGAGCAACTGAACTATCAGTTTTTGAAGGGCAACAAACGTAGAAAAGCGGATCCTGAGGCCAGCGAGGAGCTGCGTATATATCACGAGCATGCTGTTCAAAATCTGTATCAAAAAAGAGATTGTGATGCTGCAGTCGTGGAAGTTTTTTCTTTAAGCC
>JBQCEX010000018.1:0-4516 GCA_051959855.1 Flavipsychrobacter sp.
ATGAAAAACCACTAATAAAAGAGATAGTACAAAACAAACAATTTACGGATGGATGGGTTACGAGAATATTAATGCCGAATGGCAGCAGAGGGCAATCGCCGAGGGTATTTTATATCTATAAAATAAACAATAAGGAATACACCGATGAGAAAACCGTGAGTGATGACGGCACCCATAATATTCATGAGCTGTATTACAATAAACATTTCCCCATCATCTATTCAGCCCTGCATGTTGACAAACATGATATTCTGCTAAATGCTGCTGATTCTGAAAAATATGATGTGCGTTGACAAAAAGCGATGGTTATAATAGTTTTCAGCCATTTAAATATTATTATCTGCCTGATTGTTCTAATGACTGAAAGTAGTGTTGAAGTGTGACAGTACCGTTTTGGGGTGCTACCATATCACGCGTGAGCACTGTCATGAAAAACTCTACGGGGCCGTATGTGCTGACAGATGTGAGTTTGCGCAGCAGGAATAAAAGTGTTCGTTTAAAGAAAAGGGGAATGTGTGTAATCTTTGACGGCTTATTCAAGACACGGAAAGCTGTTTCAGCTATCTGATTGTAAGTAAGCACTTCTGGGCCGCCTACGTTTATCTCTTTTTCTGTACTATCAATTGCATTAACGCAAACCTTGGCAAGGTCAGAGCCATCAATTGGATTGATCTTAAAATTGCCGTTGCCAAAGACATATGCCCTACCCTTCTTTGCCATTTTAAGAAAGTCGGCCATGTCTGAAAAAAAGCCAGTGGGATTGATGAGGCAATAATCAATACCTGAGGACTTTAACTGATCTGCAAATTTCTGTTTAGCCTGTATAATTTTTAAGTTGCTTATTTCAACAGCATTGAAAATGAAAACATAAATAAAACGCTTTACGCCGCTACGTTTTGCCTCGTTCAATAAATTGAGATTAGCCTGATAATCGACATCCATATAGGTGAGACCGTCCTTTTGCCGGGTAATACCTATAGCAGTAATAACAGTATCAATGCCCTGGCAGCAGTTGACGAGGGTTTCTGGCCGAGTAACTTCTGCTTCTATGATCTCCGAAATATTGGTATGTAATTTTCTGAGCTTCTCCGGATGCCTGGCTAAAGCCCGGACATGATAATTGCGACTGAGTAACTCTGTAAGTATATGTGTGCCTAAATAACCCGTGGCACCTGCTAATAAGACGTTCTTCATAGGTGATAGTTTAGTGTGCAAGCGCTAACAAAAATATTGAAAACAAGTGCAGTAATACAAACACGCTTTTAAACGGCTATTATAAAAAATTAATTTGGCGATAAGTTAGCTTTAATCTATATTTATTAAGCTATTTGTATACAGTAGTTTACAAACGCTTCTTATAAATTTCCTATAACAGTTTACGTTAACACTGCACTATGAGTGAGCCTATAGGAATTGCGCCTATCATTGCTATAGAGGCATTTTCGGCTATAATTGTCGATGATGAAGAGGATGCCTGTCTTAATCTGCATTATATGTTGCGTGAGGCTGGGAGTAATACCGCTCACGTTGCAGGAATTGCGCGAAATATTGATGAGGCGACGTTTATTATCAAAGAAAATAAACCTGAAGTTGTTTTTCTTGATATTGATCTCGCAAATGATAATGCATTCACGTTGCTAGAACGTTTGAAGCCGATATCTTTTGAAATTGTGTTCGTGACTGCATACGATGAGTATGCTATAAAGGCATTTAAACTAAATGCCGTTGACTATATAGTAAAACCAATAGATAAGGAGGATTTAGCACGAGCCATATATCGCCTGCAGGAAAAGTTAAGTTATAAAAATTTTCTCAGGCAATATGATGCGTATAAACATATAGCCGAAGATATATCTTCAAAAACTGTAGCCCAGAGAATAACCCTAAGAGATAAAAACACAATAGAGGTAGTACATTTTAATGACATTGTACTGATTGAGGCGCAAAGGAGCTATTCCAAAGTAATATTTAAAAAAAATGATGTTCAGCAAGTCATTACAATGAGTTATTCGATAGCAGAATACGAGGATATTTTGCCAGCAGCTCTATTCTTCCGCATTCATAAGTCCTATCTCATTAACTGCCGGTATATCAGGAAGATAATTAGAAATGAGCAGCCTTATGTAGTTATTGACGAACAAAACAAAATACCCATAAGCCGGCGAAGATATACTGATTTCATTGGATTCCTGAAAAGTATTGACGTCAATGTATAAGCAGGCTGGCTATTTATTATTAGTAATGTTATTTAGCTATAAAGCTGCATTTACCCAACAATTCGACTTATTAAATTATACTACAGACAATGGGTTGCCAAGTAATGTTGTATACAATATATTCAGGGACCATAACGGGTTGTTATGGTTTGGCACGGACAAAGGAGTAGCATCCTACAACGGGCACGAGTTTACTATCTACACTACATTTAATGGCCTTGCAGATAATGAAATTTTTTTCTTCCAGGAAGATCCTTTTTACAGGATATGGATGAGTACATTTAATGCAAAGCTATCGCATTATAAAAACGGGAAGTTCTACGAGGCAGAAAACACACCATACCTTGGATTGCCAATCCATGCATCAGCAACGAGTTTTATAATACTAGAAGATGACAGTAGTGTAAGCATGACTTTTCTTCACTATCCTATTATAGTGAACATCTTAAAAAACCATGTAACTATTATTGATCTGCATAAACTTTCCTCTTTTTTTCAATGCAATGGTATTATATCGGTTAAAAAAATAAAAGAGAATAATTACAGGGTATATACCCCAGATGCTATAGCAATAGTAGATACCAATGCGCAATTGATTTCACTCAACAATTATCGAGACCAGCATCATTACATATATAACATCAATCAAAACCAAGAGTACTTTTTGGATAGCAACATTATTTATTCTAAAAATTTCAAAAAATTATTTACTGCAAATAACATTCATTTCATAACGAAGGAAGTGTGCATTTACTATGACGGAAAAGATTTTTATATAGGCACAACAAACGGCCTTTTAATTAACAATAAATGGAAATTGTTATGCAACAACAAGATAACATCCATTACTCAAGACCTGAATGGGAATTACTGGATAGGAACAATGGGAAACGGAGCATACATGCTGAGTAAGGATTATACCCATACTGCAAGGTATGACAACTGTTACCAAGGGAAAGTAAACTATGCTTCTACAAATAATGGTAATCTTTACTATGCTTCCACCAATAACACCCTATACCGATTTAATAACGGCAATCACTACAACTTATTTCAATTTCCTTCACTATATGCAGTGAACACGCCATATGATATACAAGCAAATTACTTACAAGGAAAAGATTATTATGCTTTTCGCGGACGTAATTTATTTGTCTTCCACCATATTAATGATTTACAGCCCAAGGTTGTTAAATATAAAACTGAAATTACCGATCAAATAAAAAACATTCACTATAATTCGAATAATTTTTATCTGACGACATCTAATGACATTTTAAAACTGCCATTTGAAGAAAGTACGTTATCACGACATCTTTTCTATAAAAGATTAGTCAATAGACGATGGCCGCGGCTTTATAGTATGGGAGTTGAAAATAATCAACATCTTCTTTACTCAACTATTGACAGCGTCTACACGGTTGATACAAGCGGCGTTATAACTTATGAGCGTCACCTGGGAATACATCCATTTAAATGGGGCCGTATAATGGGCAACCATATGATTTGCTGTACCAATAAAAACGAATTACTTATAGGTACATACACATCAAAAGGCATTATTGATACTATTATACAACAGCCCTATGTATGGAACGAAGCCTACCAATTGGATAGCTGTCATTTGATGTTAGCAAGTAATAATCTATATCATCTGCTTACGTTATACCCCAGCCATAACAAACCCAAAGTACAACTGCAGGTGCTAGAATATCCTTTTATTCCACTGTCTGCCGAATATATAACAGCTGATGATGAATCGGTTTATTTCTTTAAAAATGGTTCTATAACAATCCTGAATAAAACAGCTTTATTTCAACCCGCGGCTCCGCCCGAAGTATATTTCACTTTACTGAAAACGCGTGATAGTATTTATACAGCAGATACCGTAATAAAACTTTCTTATAAAAACTCACGGCATATTGCTGTACAATTTGATGTTATTTCTTTTGAAGGAAAACAATTCACCTATGAATATTCTATTTCCAAAAACGGAGGAGATACATGGCATACTATTATTGGTAATGAAATCAATCTTGTAGCTCCGGTATTTGGCAATTACACAGTAAAACTAAGAGCACGAAGCGTTTCAAGCGTATACAGCAGAACAGCTAGCTTTCGGTTAATTATAAATAAACCTTTTTGGGCAAGCTGGTGGTTCATTATATTAATATCATTTGGTATGCTGCTGCTCTTCTTTACTTTCGCATATTATATTTTCAACCGGGCGCTAAAACGAAAGCAACAAGCTCACGAGGCAGAATTAAAGTTCCTAAAATCAGAATATAAGGCGGCTAATG
>JBQCEX010000019.1:0-10254 GCA_051959855.1 Flavipsychrobacter sp.
ATGTGAGCGTGGTTTTCCAGGATATGCGCCTGTTCCCTGAACTGACGGCCTGGGAGAACCTGGAAGTGAAGCGACTGCTGACTAACTCTGTAAAGGCTGAGGACGCAGAGCAGTGGCTGGGGCGGCTGGGGCTGGGCGATAAAAAGAATGCACTGGCGGGCACTATGTCGTATGGCGAGCAACAACGGCTGGCCATCATTCGCGCACTGGTGCAACCCTTTGAATGGCTGCTGATGGATGAGCCGTTCAGTCACCTGGACAAAGCAAATACCGACCTGGCCATAGCACTGATAACCGAGGTAGTACAGATGAACCGCGCAGGCATGATACTGGCCGACCTGGATGATAATGACCATTTCTTTTACACCCAAAAGATAGCACTGTGAGGCATAATGTGAAGCGAAAGCAAATACTGCGAAAACTGATATTGCGCAGCGGGCACATATCGAGGTTGTGGGCTGCGCTGGTGGCACTATGCATAGGCACTACCCTGCTGCTGCTGAGTGTGATGATATGGTGGAACTTCCAGCAATTGCTGAACGGCAAGAGCGATGAGAACGACAGCCTGGGCAGCAGCTTCCTGACCATAAGCAAGAATGTGACGGACGAGAAGATGGGCAAGCCACAGCTAACAATATTCAACAGCAACGAGATAGAAGAAATGCGCTATGCACCTGAAGTGCAGGATGTGGGGGTGCTGACGTCAAACCGCTTCCCTGTGTATGCTACACTGAACAGTGCGCTGAACTTCTCGACAGATATGTTTTTGGAATCGGTGCCGGACAGGTTTATCGATAAGAAGCCGGAGGACTGGTACTGGCAGCCATCGAACAGGGAAGTGCCCATCATACTTTCAACAGAATTTTTGAACCTGTATAACTATGGATTTGCGGTGAGCAAAGGATTGCCGCAGCTATCGGAGTCATCTATAAAGGCGCTGGGCTTTGACCTAAAAGTGGGCGAAGGAGAACTGCAACAGACGTTTCGTGCACATATAGTTGGATTCTCTGACCGCATAGCATCGGTATTGGTGCCGGACAGCTTTATGGCTTATGGCAACAGGGTGTGGGGACATAATGCTTTCAGCGAGCCGACGAGGCTGATAGTAAAAGTAAAAGATCCATCGAGCAAGGCCTTTATTGACTACCTGAAAACAAATGACTATACTACCAATGCCGAACAACTGCGCTGGAACAAGCTGCGCGCGATAGTGGAGGTAGTAACAGGCGCGACAGGACTGCTGGCTGTATTGCTAATGGCGCTGGGGGCACTGGTGTTTATACTGTTCATTGAGCTGACCATTGCAAAGGCACAGCAATCGATAACGCTGCTGCTGCAGATAGGCTATGCGCCGGGATACCTGAGCAGGTTTATGATCAAACGATTTTTTCCGCTGCTGCTGGCTACGGCTGTAGTGTCAATGGCTATAGCGGTGCTGGTGCAAACAGGCATTGCTGACTGGATAAAGGTGATGCACCTGAAACTGCCGGAGTACCCGGGATGGCCTGTATATGCGGCGCTGGCAGTGAGCACTGTAATATTGCTGACACTGGTAGCAGTATCTATAATAAGGGCGATAAGGAATACCAAATAAACATACACTATGAATGTAGAAGATATAAGAGACTATGCCATAGCGAAGGCAGATGCGGAAGAAGGATTCCCGTTTGGGGAAAGCACGCTGGTGTTTAAAGTGAAGGGAAAGATCTTTTTGTTGCTATCGCTGGAAGCAGAACCGCTACAGTTTAATGCTAAATGCGACCCGGAAAGGGCGATGGAACTGAGGGAGCAGTATGACGCAGTACAGCCGGGCTACCATATGAACAAGAAACACTGGAACACTGTGATAGTAGATGGCACACTGAGCAATAAGCAGCTAAAGGAACTGATAGACCACAGTTATGAACTGGTGGCCAAAGTGAAAAAATAGTTACCCGCTGAAAGTGCCACTCTTTTGCTTTTATTTTGCAGCAAATCCAGCCAAGGGGCTTTATGAAAAAAATTTTACTGTGTCTTGCTATTTGTGCTGTCAAGAACAGCTATGCACAGGTGGAAACGCCGCTCAATTTCACATCAGAAGATGATAATAAAATAGTGAAGGAAACCGACAGCGGTAAATACTACACAGCGAGCAAAGACGCTGAAATGACCGTGTACATAGGTGAAGACCCGATGGTGTACCGCCTGTATGACAAAGACAATGTGCTGCTGGTGGAAGGCACACTGATAGAGGATGGCGATAAATACCTGCACCAGGGCAAATGGACAGAATACTACGGTAAGGGGAAAGTGAAAACAACAGGATACTACCTGCGCGACAGGCCCATGGGCAGCTGGCGGAAATACTATCCGGACGGTAAACTGATGAGCAGCTATAGCTATGCACCGATAGAAAACAATGGTACGCCTTACTATTGCATGGCAGGCAGCTACCAGGAATATTATGAGAACGGGCAAATGAAAGTCTCAGGGTTTTATAAAGCGGTGATAGATGAAAACAGCAAAGACACCGTGACGGTGCAGGACCCGATGACTGGCAATGATGTAAAGAAGATAATAAAGGGCACGCGCCCAAGGCCGGAAAAATATGGCACCTGGGAATACTATGATGAAAAAGGAGCATTGACAAAGAAGGAAGATCTGTAATAAGATAAATTATTAATATTACCAGTATGTAAAAGCGGGAAAAATAATGGTATTTGAAAGAAATTTTTATACCTTTGCCATCCCTTAAAGGAAAAATACGGGCATAGTTCAACGGTAGAATAGAGGTCTCCAAAACCTTTGATCCTGGTTCGAATCCGGGTGCCCGTGCAACAATCAAGGCAATTTTAGCGCGGAATTAGGTATTTAGCAGAATTATAGTAGATTTGAAAACTAACATCATTTATAATTAACCTGTTATACAGTTTAAAAAAGGCTGTCATGGCGGGTTTAGATTTTTTTTATGAGCAAATTCGGCAGTTATATACAAGAGGCTTACGACGAACTGGTACATAAAGTAAGCTGGCCATCATGGGATGAATTGCAGCAAACCACTATCATAGTACTTGTTGCCCTTACTATTGTTACCCTGGTAATATTTGGTATGGACGCATTATCTGAAGGCGTACTGACAGGCATTTATAACATATTAGGTAAGTAAAAAAACGTACAATGGAAGAAGCTGTAACCAACCAGGACACCAAATGGTACGTATTGCGTGTCATAAGTGGTAAAGAGAAGAAAGTAAAAGAATATCTTGATAAAGAAGTAAAGATTAACGGCTGGGGCAACGCTATATTACAGGTGCTGTGCCCGGTAGAAAAAGTTTTCAAGGTGCAAGGCGGTAAAAAAGTATTGAGAGAAAAGATACTTTTCCCTGGCTACCTGATGCTGGAAGCTCATGATGGCAAGCTGACAGATGATATGATACAATCCATCAAGAATGTAACCAGCGTAATACACTTCCTGGGTAAGGATCAACCTACCGCACTGCGTAAATCTGAAGTGAACAAGATGTTCGGCAAGATGGACGAAGTAAGCGAGCAGGGTGTAGGTTTTGCAGAGCCATATATAGTAGGTGAAACTGTGAAGATCATAGATGGTCCATTCAACGACTTCAACGGTACTGTGGAAGAAGTGAATGAAGAAAAGAAGAAACTGAAAGTAGTAGTAAAAATATTTGGCCGTGCTACCCCTGTGGAACTAAACTACATGCAGGTAGAAAAAATAGCCTAAGAATTCGTTTATTTAAAGCGATAAAGCGCCGCAACTATTCCTGGTTGCGGTTTTTTTTGTCCTATAACTAACCTTCGAGGTGGATGGAGATAACGATCATGCGGGTATGCAGATCCTGGATGGCATTGCTAAGTGGAATGCTGGGATCGCGGTAGAGCTGGTTCATAAGGCCCTGGCTGAGCTTGATCTCAGGAGAGAAGATGAAGTTTGGATTGAAAAACTCGAAGCCGAAGCCAAGCTCAAATCCGAGGTCTATAGGGCTTACCTTTAGAAATTCATCAGCCCTATGTGAGCGAGCGTTAGCAGCAAGGTCATAGTCGAACTTGCCTCCACCAATAGCATAGAAACGGAAATTCTTGATACGATCGCTCTTAAATTTCAGCTGTAGCGGCATGTGCATATATATGGACTCAATAGTGCGGTCGGAAGAGCTATCGGAGGGCACCGTCATATCGAACACAATTCTTTTCTCAGAGAAAGAAAGAGATGGAACAAAGCGAAGGTCGAAGCGCTTATTGAGCCGAAGATTGGCCATGAGCCCCAGGTTGAAACCGGGCATAATATAGGGCTGAATACGCTTGAATGTATCGAAATTGGCGAAAGATTGTGTGTAGCGTATTCTATAAGTAGAAAGATTGCAACCAAAAGTAATACCAAAATAGTATGCCTTTTCGTCATGCTCGGGCATATTCAAATTATCTCGCTGGGCTAATACAGGGTTTGTGGCTAAAATACCAAGCAGCAGAACGAAAATAAATGAGCGTAAGCGCATGAACCCGGGAAATTGTCTTTTTATATCTTATTTAAATAAGAACGCGAAATGCGAAGATACAGTATGTAACTTGTTAATTCAACCGATGGAAAAGCTATAAGTTTTTGTTAAAGGAAACATTGAAAAAATTAGCATTTGACAGCAGCAAGGATAGTAGCTAATGCCAAAATCTGAAAAACCAGTTATTCATTACCTTAATGCAATGGTCCATATGTAACCTTGAGTATTTCCGGCTTAATACAACTGCCAGTTGTTGCAATACAACCACAAGTAGCATAATTACAACTAACAGATGCGGCCATTTTGATGATTTGCGGTATTTGCAGAAATAACTTTGCAATGTCTAAAAAATTAAATGACAGCGTTATGAATACTAATATGATCGGCATTAAAATAGCCCAAGCACGAAAGAAAGCAAATATGTCTCAGGCAAATCTTGCACAGCTTTTATTCATTAGTCCGCAAGCAGTTGGGAAATGGGAACGCGGGGAATCGATTCCCGACATCATTACACTAAACCGTCTTTCTGAAATTCTGGGGGTTGATCTTAATTATTTCTCGGAAAGATCCCAATCATCTGATAATGAGACCATTTCTAATGCTGACAATAATATTGCAGGTAATGGCGAGCAACACGAAGAGGCGGTTACAGCATCACGCTCACAGATACGGCAACTGCAGGTAAACCTGAATGCTATTGATCTGCAGGGAAGTAATTTTGCAGGTGTCAGCCTGCACAATGGAAGATTCAAAACGACGTCACTTCGCGGAGCTAATTTTGCAGATGCAGACCTGACCGGAAGCTCGTTTGAAACGTGTAATGCACAGGAAGCCAATTTTGATGGTGCAAACCTAACGGATTGCAACTTTTCTATTACAGACCTTACGGATGCCAATTTTTGGAAAACAACACTCGTGCGCACAACGCTGGAAATATCCGGGCAGGGAGCGAAGTTCACCGATGTAAACCTGGTCGACGTCAACTTAAATAAAATTGATTTAAGGAAAACGGTTTTTGAGCATTGCAGCTTTAATGGCGTTGATTTCAACTATTGCGACCTGCGAGATATGTGCTTTGACGGGCAGACCTTCATTGGTGTCAAGTTTAACAAGTCGGCTCTGAACAATGTTTCGTTCAAGGGAGCAACACTAAAGAACGTATCATTCATTTTACCGTTTTCCGTAACAAACAAATCATACCGTATGATGCAAACCATTTGCTTTGATGGCGCTATGATGGATATGCCGACCTATGCGGCTCTTAAAGGGCTGCAGGCAATCGATTTATCAAAAGTGACAATCATATAAAACGGAGATAGCACGGCCTAATGAGGCTAGCCATTTACTTAAATGCCGTATAAAGTGTAGTAATGCCCAATGTTAGCGGCCTTGCTTTGGCATCTTTGAAGCCACACTGGTGCAGCATATCGCAGAAAATTTTGCCTTCAGGAAAAGCTTTAACGGACTCGGGCAGGTAAGTATAGGCGCTATTATGCTTTGATACCATTTTACCTAATGAAGGCAGTATATAGCGAAAATAAAACTTATATAACTGCTTTACCGGGAACTTCTTAGGGTGTGAAAACTCCAGAATGACTACTTTGCCTCCCGGCCTGAGCACGCGATTCATCTCTTTAAGACCGGCAGCAAGATGCTCGAAGTTGCGTACACCGTAGGCACACATTACGGCATCAAAACTGCCTGTTTCAAAGGGAAGCGCTTCGCTGTCGCCACTTTTCAGTGTTATGAGCTGCTCGAGGTGCTGTTCTTTAATTTTTTTTCTGCCTACCTCCAGCATCTGATCGGCAATGTCGACACCGATGATGGACTGAGGTTGCAATTTTGATGCAGCGATCGCCAGATCGCCAGTGCCAGTGGCCACATCCAGGATATGCGCAGGATTAACCTTTTGTACCTCTGCAATAGCTTTCTTTCGCCAACCCTTATCGATACCAAGAGATAAAAAATGATTGAGGAAATCATATTTGCCGGCTATGTTGTTGAACATATCGGCAACTTGCGCTTTCTTGCTTAATTTTGATGAGGCATCCGGCAGTACAGAGGCTGCGGGATTAGCCTGTTCGTTCGCTTGCATTCAGTGCAAAAATACAGTACTAACATCAATGGAAATACGCTCCGCGAAATATTTGATCAGCAGCCCTAATGTAGCCGGCTGCCCGAAACCTGACAAACCTGAATATGCCTTTATAGGTCGATCGAACGTGGGCAAGTCATCGCTTATCAATATGCTGACCAACCAGACCAAACTGGCCAAAACATCTGCCACACCGGGAAAGACCCAAATGATCAATCATTTTTTAATAAATGATGATTTCTATATAGTGGATTTGCCAGGCTATGGATTTGCGAAAGTCTCACAGTCGCAGCGGGCAAGCTGGGAGAAAATGATAGAAGGCTACCTGCGCACGCGAGAGAATCTGATGACCGTATTTGTGCTGATAGACAGCAGACTGAAGCCGCAGAAACTGGACCTGGAATTCCTGGCAAAACTGGGAGAATGGGGCATTCCGTTCAATATGGTTTTTACCAAGGCAGACAAAAACACCCAAAGAGACACTGCAAAAAACGTACGGCAATTTATAGAGACCATGAAGGAAGACTGGGAATTCATACCTCGCGCCTTTGTGACAAGCACTATAAAATTTACCGGGAGAAAGGAAATGCTGGGCTATATAGAGGAGCTAAATGAAACCTTTAGCACACAGCCCAGCGAATAAGGCGAAGTAATAGCAAAAAATATTTTAACTTTTATAAAAAAAGGCCCGTCTTTTTATAACTTGCCTCATATCCAATAGCATATTGTTGCCTTAACTGAAGCCATCATGAACTTCAAAAAAATAATTCTTTTTGTAGCAGCCAGCCTTATCGTACTCATATTTTTTCATACAGAATTTTACGGCAACTGGTTTCAAAACAAGATATACAGGGCATGGGAGTCTGAAGCCGAGGTGGAAACTTTTGACTACCAGTGGGACCATATGGACCCTGAGCAGCGGAAAATAGACAAGCTGTCGTCAACCTATACTTTTTCGCAACAAGTAGCTGCCTACCTGGCAAAAATGGGAGCAAAAAACCCTTTGGTATTATTGCCGCCCCAAGAATACCTGAAGGAGCGCCATATAGACCTGCTGATACCTGAACCTATCGTGTTTTATTATCATTGCGGAATAAAAGGAGCATGGTATACCAGTGCTAATGTAAACAAAGCAGACTGGGCAATAATAGCACGTAACGGAGAAGTAAATATAATACCGATAAAGAACCAGGCGGAAAGAGCTGCGATCATTGCATCATATAAAAAATCGGTAGATGATGCACAACAACAAACTAACAGGCATTAATACATATCAATCATGAATTTTGTAGGTTTCTTATTTGTACTTATCGGCCATTACCTGTCAGGCAGAGGTATATTGTCCATATTCAAGATTAAGCTAAAGCCACTGATAAGCATAATGGTGTGTATGATACTGGGCGTGGCAATGCTATCGCTTGTACCTTTTATACTGCAATTGTTTTACATACCAATTACACATACAAACGTTGTGGTAGGCATTGCAGTATTCTGCTTGCTGCTAAACATACCTACACTAATGCAGCTAAGAAAGGCCGAGCTTAAAATGCCTAAGTTCAACTTTAATCTGCAGCTTTATGAAATACCGATTTTACTGGTATTTGCAATAGTAATGCTGGTGAGCATATGGCGTTGCTTTTACTATCCACCTTTTGCACGTGATATGCTTTCAGGCCCAGAAGCCATAGCTGAGTATGCCGTAAGGGAACATACAATGCTGAATTCCATCTTCAGCCTGAACCTGGAATCGACCAATAACCACCTGAAACCACCCTATGTAACAGACCTGCAAATCATCTATAAAATGCTGGTATCGCCGTTTGGGCAAGTATGGCTAAGTGTGATAGCAGTAAGCTTCCTGATATGGACATATGCTGTGCTGAGAGAAAAATTGCATCCGCTGATAGCAGGCATTATCTTCCTCTTTTTCTTTACCATGCCTGACCCGTATGCCTATACCTATATTATGCTGTTTGACTACAGCAATATGGTATTCTTTTTTGCGGGCTTTTACTTCCTGATACAATACCTTGAAAAGAAAGAATACAACGTATTCCTGTTTTCAGTGTTTCTATTCGGTATAGCCACCTATATAAGGCCGGAAACACTAGTGCTGGAAGGGCTAATATTGCCATTATTACTCTTCTACTTTGCAAAAGACAAAGTGCCCCTTGTGAAAATGCTAATACGCGTTGCCATTTTTATGATCGTGCCATTTTTCTTTTATGAAATATGGGTAGGAGTGTTTGTGAAATACTATATGCCTGTACACTTTAATGTAAACGAAGAGCTCAATAAAAACTTTACTGACCTTAGTCCTTTCTTTGACAGACTGAGCAGTATGACCAAAATACTGATATTCGGTATTTCTGACAACCCCTACCAAAAAGATATTAACTTAAGACTATACGGATATTTCATATACTTGTTCTTATTGATCTTGCTGATAGATCTTATTTTTTATCGTAAGCGTTTTAATCCGGAAGCTAAAGTTGCACTGTATGGAGTATTGGTTGTATATCTCGGATTGCCATTATTAGGATACCTGATACCCTGGGTAGACCTGATGAATACCACTAAACGCGGGCTATATAAAATGTTTCCCCTTATGCTGCTATATATGCGCAATAGTGGTTTGCTGCAAATGCTATCAAACAATATTAACAACTGGGAATTGCCGAAAATAACCAGCAAACCACCAAGCAAAGCGGCAATAGCTAACAATAACCAAGCAAGGCCGAATAATCAGCCCAACAAAAAGAATAAGAAATAATTACTGCTGAGTATAAGGAAGCATTTCTTCCAGGTACTTACGCTCATTACTTAAACGGGGAACTTTGTGCTGGCCACCAAGTTTCCCTTTGTCTTTCAGCCATTTGTTGAAGCCATCCTTTGGCATGACATGTACAATAGGCATACGTAGCGCGATGTCTTTATGACGTTTAGCCTCATAGTCTGAATTGACCATTTGCAGGGCCTTATCCAGCTTTTCAACAAAAACATCGAGCGGGCAAGGGAGCTTTTCGAACTCTATGATCCATTCATGAGCACCATTGCTTTGGCCTGTCATGTAAACAGGCGCAGCACTATAGTCGTTAACTACGGCTCCAGTATCAGCGCAGGCCTGCACAATAGCATGGTCTGTATTATCGACAATAACCTCCTCGCCGAAGGCGTTGATGAAATGCTTTAGCCTGCCGGTAACCTTTATGCGATAAGGAGCGAGTGAAGTGAACTGGATAGTGTCGCCTACCATGTAGCGCCAAAGGCCGCCATTGGTATTGACCACCAAAGCATAATTCTTATTCAGCTCCACTTCTTTAAGCGTAAGTGTTTCAGGATGCTCTTTGCCATATTCCTCCATAGGCATAAACTCATAGTAAATACCGTGATTGAGGAAAAGCAACATACCTTCATTCCCTATCACGTCCTGAGCTGCAAAAAAGCCTTCGGACGCGTTGTAAGTTTCCAGATAGTGCATATTGCGGGAAGGAATATACTGCTGGAACTGCTGGCGATATGGCCTAAAGCTGACACCCCCATGTATATACAACTCTAGATTAGGCCAAACATCTAGCAGATTGTTAGTGCCTGCCAGCTCGAAAATGCGTTTTATGAGTACAATAGTCCAGGTAGGGACCCCTGCTATATAGGTAACATTCTCTTC
>JBQCEX010000020.1:0-2321 GCA_051959855.1 Flavipsychrobacter sp.
GCTACTACCCTAAATAGAGTTATTTCTTTATGTTTTTATAGTAATCATGTAGTATGCCGGTCACTAAAGGACGATAATATTTCCAGAAAAAACCTGCTCTATCTGTTTTGTCAAAGTGATTATAAAATGGAAAGCTAAAAAATGGTATACCTTTAAAGTAAGAACTAGTAAACTTTATGGGGTTATCAGAGAAGTCGCCGGAGAAGTATGCAAAACTATACTGGTCATCTTGATGCAATTGCACAGCGGGAAAGGTAATAGGTATATTATGTTGTGTCAATTCTCTTTTACCACTATCTGTAAGGTCTAGCACAAAGCGAGCTACCACTTTATTTATTGTGGTGTCTGTTACCGTAACATCAAACCAGAACGGATAATATAGCGACTGTGGTAGTCCATATAAATTATCATTTGTTACTATCTTAGGAATCGGCTGTGATAAATGTTTGCCTAGCTCAAGTACTACTGCTTCGTTCTGGTCGTTCACAAATGCTATACCGGCGTTTTTAAATGTCCATTTATGGCCGCTGCGTAAGTAGTCATTTATAAGCCATTTCGGGATTTCAGTATTTATTGCTGTATCCAAAGATTCAAAATATCTCGCTAACCAGCCTGTCCAATGTAATGCAAAGATCTGTTCGAATTGCTGGCGTATATTTCCATTTGTGGACGAGCCTATTGTATTAAATTCTGCCATCACCAGTTTGTGCTTTGTCTTCATCTCCTTCATCAAATCTATGTCCTGCTGACTAAGACCACCATATATCATGCCTGAGCGTTCACTCACTTCTGCTTTAGCGTACCATTCGTTTCTATAAATGCCATATGCATCTGTAATGTACACTGCGTCCGCATCATTGCTCAATTGCCTGATTTGTTCGGACGAAAAACGTTCAAGCCCTTTTATTCTGTATTTTTCATTATCCTTCGGAAAGAAACCGAAATAATCATGGCTCACACTGTACAAGTCGTGTTTATTCTTCGTGTATCTTTCGTTGTTTAATATCCAGGTAAGTGAGCTGTGCTCCTGCCCGGCAGTGGTTAACACGGTTTTGTCTATAATGGCTATTACTAGCTTCTTCTTGGGCGTAAGTAGCCAGGCCATCCACATCCATAAAGGTAACAGCAATAGCAGAATGACAATCGTTATCCATATTTTCTTCTTCATTGCTTCCTTTTCTTTTTACTAAAAGCGCCGCTGATAGCCTAAGCCCGCCTGTATCTGGTTTCCTTTTACGTGCGGCAAATATTCCTGATTAATAATAGATAGGTTAAAGGAAATAATATTTAGTCTTTTTATTACATGGTTAGCATCAATACCCGCTTTGTATGTGATCAACTTATAGTTGCTATTTAATTGATTAGCTACTAACCTATCATCAGGGGATATACCTGAGCCAACTGTAGCAGTGACATAATCGTCAGCACCACCAAAGTAATAACGCACAAATGCACTGTAGGACTGTGAGATTCTATTATTGTCAGGAGTAAGATAGGTTCGAACACCAAACAGATAATTCCTGTAATACTTTCCTATGTATATAGTAAAAAGACTGGTAGGGTCTGTGAAATACAAATAGCGCCATCCCAGTTCAGACTCAAAGGCATGTGGGAGATTGGAGAATAATGATGCCCCTGCCCGCCAATGTGGAAACACGCCAACACTATCTGAATAGCCACCATCCAGGTAACCATAAAAAGTTTTAGAAATATGGGGATATGCCTCTACTTCATATTGAAGCCCATTCTCTCGGAACCTATTAGCATAATTGATATGCCCGGTAACAGACCCTAAACGTGTATTCCTTGTATAATCAAGTGTAGCGAGATGCCAGGGATCAGAGAACTGTTTATCAAAATAAACATAGTTGTATGTAAAACCTATGGTGTTTATAGATATCTGGTCCCTTATTCTTCCGGCAAGAGCTCTGGCATCTGTATTTGTTTTATCTATCTTCAATATGGAGTCTGTCAACAAACCTGCCGCTCTGAATTGCCGCATAGCATACAGTATTTTGGCTTTTCTTAGCCTAAGACTTGTAGAAGCAGAATCATGCGATAACCCTGCCAGGCAAATAGCCATTGCAGTATCATTATGATCATTCCAGTATTCCATGTCGGTATAGGCTACATATGCATCGGTATATGAAGGAGATGTAGTTATGGCCCTGCGGAAATAAAGCCGGGCACTATCATAGTTCTTGCTCCATGTGTAAAGCCTGCCTGTGAAAACAATAATGTCAGTATATCGAGGTGATATCTGCAATGCTTTTTTACAATATGCAATAGCTTTGGGATAATTATCTTCCTTAAACGCAGCT
>JBQCEX010000021.1:0-4789 GCA_051959855.1 Flavipsychrobacter sp.
TATAACGTCCAGCACTGAAAGCGCCGCAGCACATGCCAGGTGGTTACCGCCAAATGTAGTGCCCAACATACCATGCTTAGGCTTTATATGCGGCGATACTAAAATGCCTGCAACAGGAAATCCATTGCCCATACCCTTAGCCATGCTGTATATATCAGCATTCACACCGGCATGATCATGAGAAAAGAACTTGCCTGTTCTGCCATAGCCGCACTGCACGCTGTCTGCTACAAAAACAGCCCCGTATTCATTGCACAACGTCCTGATGGTTTGCAGAAACAGTGGTGTTGCCTCTACAATACCACCCACCCCTTGTATGCCTTCTATTATCACCGCTGCTACATCCGTTCCGTGTTCTACAAAGTAGTTTTCTAATGTTACTTCATCATTAAATGGCAGGAATACTACATTTTCTGTCTGGTTAACAGGTGCAACAATAGCAGGGTTATCTGTAGCTGCAACAGCTAAAGATGTCCGCCCATGAAAGGACTTAGTAAAAGCGACGATCTTTTTTCTTCCCGTATGGAACGATGCTAGCTTCAATGCATTCTCATTCGCTTCGGCGCCTGAGTTGCAAAGAAATAATTGATAATCTTCCTTGCCGGATACATGCCCCAGCTTTTCAGCTAATTGCTGCTGTATAGGTATTCTTATAGAATTGCTGTAGAAAGCAATTTTATTCAGCTGTTCTGTAATGCTGTTCACAAAATGTGGATGAGTATGACCTATAGATATCACGGCATGGCCGCCATACATATCCAGGTATTCCTGGCCTCTATCATCCCACACTTTTGAGCCCTGTGCTTTTACTATAGCTATATCATTTATCGGATATACATCGAATAATTTCATCTTACTTCTTTTTAAAAATTAGAGGCTTTTAAGTGTAACCCTGCGCGCTCATCCAGTCTAAACATAAGATTCATGTTCTGCACTGCCTGTCCTGATGCCCCTTTTAATAAATTATCTATTGCTGTATGAACAACTAGCTGCTCATCCACCTTTTCTATCTGTATCACACATTTATTAGTATTCACTACCTGTTTCAGGTGAATAGGTGCTTTACTCACAATGGTAAATGGATGGCCTTTATAATACGCTTCAAACAGTTGCGTTATTTCTTCCTGTGTTTTGTCGCAAGGCATTTGTGCACTTACAAAAATGCCACGGGTAAAATCTCCACGCCAGGGAACAAAATTGAGTGTTGTGACAGGTTTGCCGTTTTGCTCCTGCTCCAGCGATTGCTTTATTTCGGCTACGTGCTGGTGAGTTAGTGCCTTGTATGCCTGTATGTTATTAGCACGCCATGAGAAATGGCTGCTTGCCTGCAGGCTTTGCCCGGCTCCTGTAGAGCCTGTTATGCCGGTTGCATATACATCTTTTAACAGCCCGGCTTTTGCTAATGGCAACAAGCCCAATTGTATAGCTGTGGCAAAGCAGCCGGGGTTAGCAATATACTTTGCTGTCTTTATTTGTTCCTTATTTAGTTCCGGCAATCCATATACAAAGTCAGCCCCCTGGTATTGCTTTCTTATTCCATCTACATGCAGCCTGTAGTCCTGCGACAGGTCTATGATTTTCGTTTCCTTATCAAAACTGTGTTCTGCAAGAAATGCTTTCGCCTCACCATGTCCCACGCAAAGGAATACAACATCAGCCTTTTTATCCAGGTCGCCGGTAAATATAATATCTGTTTCACCCAGCATATCTGTATGTACAGCTGTTACCTGCTTGCCTGCCTGGCTTTTACTATGCACATAAGCAATCTCTACCTGCGGATGGTTGATCAGTAAGCGTATCAGCTCACCGCCCGTATAGCCTGCACCCCCTATTATACTTGCTTTAATCATCCTGCTTTGCATTTACCAGGTGATAAATAGCTATCTGGTTGCCAAACATCTTAGTAAAGCCTTTTACATCTTCACCTGTCCAGCTTTTATTCATTTCGCCGTAGCTGCCAAATTTGCTGCTCATCAGGTCATTAGGGCTTTCAATGCCTGTTACGGTAAATCGGTAAGGCTGTAGTGTCACAAACACATCGCCTGTTACGGTTTGCTGCGAGCTTTTCAAAAAGGCCTCAATATCGCGCATCGTAGGGTCCAGTAATTGACCCTCATGCAGCCAGTTGCCATACCAGGCATTCAGCTGATCTTTCCAATACAGTTGCCACTTAGTACGTGTATGCTTCTCCCGCCGGTGATGTGCTTTTATAATAATTACCGGCGCAGCTGCTTCAAAACCCACCCGGCCTTTAATGCCTATTATAGTATCGCCCACATGTATATCACGACCTATGCCATAAGGCTGTGCTATAGCCTGTAAGTATTGTATAGCCAAGGCAGGATGTCCGAATGCTTTATCATTTATGCTTGTCAGCTCACCTTGCTTGAATGTTAGTTTTATTTCCTCTTTCCCATCTTTCGATACAGGTGTAGGCCATGCTTCCTCAGGTAAATATTCTTTTGAATTAAGCGTTTCTCTGCCACCTACTGATGTGCCCCACAATCCCTTATTGATACTATACTTGGCTTTTTCAAAGTTCATATCAATACCATGTTCCTTCAGGAAGGCTATTTCTTCTTCCCTGCTCAGGCGCTTATCCCGTATAGGCGTAAGTATCTCTATGCCCGGTATCATGGTTTGGAATATCATGTCAAAGCGCACCTGGTCATTGCCTGCGCCTGTGCTGCCATGCGCTACACAGTCTGCCTTCAGCTCCTTTGCATATTGTGCAATGGTCATTGCCTGTATCACACGCTCTGCGCTCACACTCAGCGGGTAGGTAGCATTCTTCAGTATATTGCCATAGATAAGGAAGCGTATACAGCTGTCGTAATACTCTTTCGTTACGTCTATGCTTTTAAAGGACGCCATACCAAATTGTTTGGCACGTGCTTCTATGTTCTTTATTTCTTCTTCAGTAAAGCCCCCTGTGTTTACAGTAAGGGCATGCACTTCCAGTCCCAATTCCTTCGAGAGGTATAGTGCGCAATAACTGGTATCAAGGCCGCCACTGTAGGCGAGTACCACCTTTTTCATTTTTTTACTAATAATGCTTGTGAAGGAATATGATTGCTTAAACCAACGAATTTTACAAACTGCTTCAGCAGGCGCCATTGCTTTATACGCATAAAGCGTTCATATAGGCTAAAGCGCTCTTTTCTTTCTTTTTTGCTTTCCGTTTTGGCAGGTGGACTTACTTTATCTGCTGGGTCAAAAAGCATAGCTGTACACAGGCAGTTCTTACGCTCCTTACTCATCAGTATTTCGTAGTTCACACAGCTCTTGCAGCCTTGCCAGAAGGCATCATCCTGCGTCAGCTCAGAATAAGTTACCGGTTCATAACCCAGCTCGCTGTTTATTTTCATTACAGCCAGGCCCGTTGTCAGCCCGAATATCTTGGCCTCAGGGTACTTTTTGCGGCTCAGTTCAAATATCTTTTGCTTTATAGCCTTGGCAAGACCACCCTTACGGAAATTAGGAGAAACAATAAGGCCTGAATTGGCTACGTATTGCCCGTGGCTCCATGTTTCTATGTAGCAGAAGCCTGCCCATATGCCGTCTGCACTGAAGGCTATTACTGCTTTGCCCTCCAGCATTTTCATACTGATATATTCAGGTGTACGCTTGGCTATGCCCGTACCTCTTGCTTTGGCCGAAGCGGCCATCTCATCACAAATGATCTGTGCAAAGCCAGTATGGCTGGCATCTGCAACCATTACCTGGAATTTATGGTTCATTAAAAAAGAATAATAAAAAATGAACAAATTACCACAGGTCTTATTCCCGGAGTAAACTCGAAATATGTATGTGCCTATTTAGACAGGTGCGCTGCAACTAAGTTTATAGCTGCTATGTAAATGACGGTATCAACGTCGCACCCAGAAGGAGGTATAGCGGTAAGAAAAAACTGTCCGCTCAGGAACAGCAAAAAACCCGCCGGCGTGCATATGCATCGCTATAGAAGCCGGCTGTGAAAGAAAGGTTTTTTTCATTTTTTCGATTGTTGAAAAAAGCTAAAAATTTTTTGAGAATGCAAAGAAACAGGTTTTTTCAATATGAATACACATTTTTTAATTATTTAACAGTAAGCCTGTTGACACCGGCCTTTGCCTGCTGGTCTATGGATGACTGGAAGTCGTGGTCGCGCATGGAGAGGCATTCTCTGTAGCTGGCCAGTGCCTCGCTTGTCTGCCCGCTATGCTCGTAGATAAAGGCACTCTGCAGGGCAGCTCTTGCCGCAAAGTAATCTGTACGGTCCCTGCCCATATTTATGGTTTGCCGGTAGTACTGCAGCGCCTTGTTATCGGCTCCCAGCTCATCCCAGGCTCGCCCCAGGCGAAAGTAATACTCCAGCTTGTCAGTAGCATTGCTGAAGCTTTGCTCTGTTACGGTATTCAGTTTTTCCAGGGCCTGTTTGTAATAGCCGCCGTCTATATACAGTCTTGCCTGCAGCAGTGTTATATTGGGCCACACTCCTTTCTCTGCAAAGCGCATGGCCTGCTTATCCGCATCCACCTGTGCATTTCCTTGCGTCTTTATTTGCGCCATGCAGTAGTTAGCCTGCCGTATATCATGCTGCAGGTAGTAGGCCAATGCCATCTGCTGCCAGGCATCTTTCAAAAAGAGTTTGCCTTTATAATTCCTGAAAAATTGCTGAAAATAAGCGATGCATGCCGGGTCTTGTTTGTACAGCAATGCAGATGCCATCTCGTAGTCCAATATAGGAAATTGGGCATATTCAGGGTTTCTTTCATTTTCCTTTAGGGTCGCTATAGCAACATCTGCT
>JBQCEX010000022.1:0-3105 GCA_051959855.1 Flavipsychrobacter sp.
ACCTCCAGGATTTGGATTGTTTAATGGATACAATGCACCGCTCCAAAAAAATAAATAAGCACAAATAAATTCCTTAAAGTAGATCAACTGGCTATTATTTGTTCCCTCATCATTTGTGAATCCTGTCAATGTTTGAAGAGATGCTCGCATTCCTGGTATTAAAGCACCACCGTAAATTGTACTCAGCTGGGTATTCAGACCAGAGGAAAATGGCTCCGTCCAGCTGCCCATCAACTGGTCAGCAGCACATCTTATATAAAACAAAAGCTCATCCGCTATATCATCCGCATATATCTGATCACCTGTTAGAAGCAATTGTTGTGGTCTTTGCACAGTTGTCGGACTTTTAAAATATTGATCTAGCATTGTATATGCGCCGTACATCCCATCAACATTTTTTCTATTACCATCATTTCCATGAGGTTTTCTGCATGAAGCATGCATTATCTTCAAGTCGTTACTTGCCGAAGGCGCTGTAATAAATGATGGTAAAATTTCTTGTGCTGTCGTATTTGCAAATGTTATTAATGCCAGGTTACCGCTTGTTTCCGGATTACCTAATAAATCTGTTGCATTGTTTAATATTCCCGGACTGCCTAATGAGTAAGTGGGACCTCCTCCTACTAATTGAAAAGTAATATCATAATAGTACTTTGTATTAGCAGCTAGACTCATACCAAATGCTTCAGCAAGTACTATGTAAAGATCACTACCTAACTTTATAGGATTTTTAGGGTAAACAGTATTCATTAAATTTAGTCCTGTATCCCATATCTTAAGACTAGCTGTAAAATTGCTTCTGACTGCAACCCAAATTTGAACTTTGTTATCAGATACCATTTTGACTATGGGTCCGGCAAGAACCTGCGGTAAATCGTTAACCCCCTTTGGAAAGATGTTGTACGGTGATGGCATATTTTGTCTTTTGTTAACCTAAATTACGATGTGCAACTCTCCAGGAGACCCCGTATTAAAACGGGGCTTTAAAACGCAGCTATTTAACTCATTGCATTGTCTCTGTTAATTTACATAGATTTATTTAAAAAAATATAAACTGTCATGCAGTGGCGCTTTTTACTTCTTGCCAGCATTACTTAATAGATGGAAAATTCACTATCCCCGATCTTACTACAAACAATATTAAACCCGCACGACTTGTAATGCCTAACTTATCAAATAAATTATCCCGGTACCCATCAACTGTTCTTACACCTACCCCCATTTTATCAGCAATTTCACTGTAAGTAAGTTCAGAACAGCAGTATGATAAGAATACCTTTTCTTGTTTTGATATTTTGGGTGCACGGAAAACTTTGCTTTTAAATGAGCTAAGAATATCTGCAGGCAAATTCTCGGAGTAATAAAAACCAACTTCGCAGACATCTTTGATTGCCCTCTTCAATTCCAATGGTTTACAGCCTTTCGAAATAATTCCATTTGCTCCACCTTTTAAAACACGTAAAAAGCTATAGTCATCAGTAAAATTTGTGAATATCAATATCTTAATTTCAGGCCATCGCCGTTTTAATATTAGCAAGGCATCAAAACCACTCATTATCTTCATATTTAAATCAAGCAAGCAAACGTGTGGAAACTCATCTGCATTTTCAAGCTGGTCAATCAGATCTGTTCCATCATTTGCTTCCATTACAATTCTAAATTCATTGCCAAAATCTGAAACAATACTGGCAACGCCTTTCCGTAATACAACATGATCATCAGCAAGTGCGATATTAATGTTAGGTGGATTCATAGCAAAAATTAGGCGAGCTCTATTTCAACATGTGAAAAAAGATAAGGTTAATAAACTATAGGCTATTAAGACATCATACAACACTGAAGTACATCTTTTCATTAAGAGTATGGGTTACAATACCTTTAACTCATATCGAAAATCCACATGCTTTGTATTTAAACAAATTGATTTTTCTTGTCGTTTTTCTAAATCCCCATCAAAATAAGACACACTGTTAAACACAAGCCCCAAAGGAGTACTGTCGATTTTTCCTAAATACTTGTTTAGTATATCTAAAACCCGAAGCATTATATTCGCCATGTAAGCGAGGCTAATTGTTGCAGGCACTAATGAAGACATTTTTTCAATGAGCCCTATATATCGCTCATCCTGCATTATTCTTTCCATTATCATATTAAAATCTCTCAATTTTTGCCGACACCTGATAATGCTGGTAGCAAAATAGATGCATGAAGGTTCAGGTTCAGATTCAGCTCCACTTTGCCAGGAAAAAATAGTACCCTGAACTGGCAAATAGGTTTTAGATTTCACAAGATCAAATCCGTCTATATAAATCCTCTCATGCAAAGTATCATTTGCATCGTCTACAACAATTGTTATACAATAAAGGTTCTCTTTAAGCACAAGCGACCGGCAGATATTTCTTTCTCTATTCTTTTTTATAAAAGGTGGTAAGAGCTTTAGTTCAATAATTGAGGCCATTTTTATTTTTAGATTATATGAAAGCTTATACACTTTCAATTAGAATGAGGGTCAAAACGTAAAAAAGAACCAAACAACTTGCAAAATGCATCAGATGTTTGCCTTCCGGGTAAGCCGTCTACCAATACCTTTTCACCTAAATAATTAAGCAATTGCTGCAGCTCAACAGCCTGGGAGCTAAAGCTTTCAGTGGAGAATTTAATGTCAGTAGATAATATTTTTAATCTTAAAAAGATATCAATAGATTCAAAAACAAATAGGCCTCTTTCAAACATTCGCCATAGTATTACAGCAGCCCCGCATTTATCAGTTCTTTCAGAACTCCTATTTGTTCTTATACCGGAAAATAAAGGCGTATAATGATTTGAAAAATTCCACAGATACGGAGAATTGACGTCTGTATTTCTATATCCGAAGCCATTATATTTTTCGAATTGGAATAAAGTTCCAGACACAGACCAGTCAGTATAACTGTCCCACCCGGCTAATCTAATGGCATCCTCTGCACTATATTCCCATGAGAATGGTGCTGGGCCTTTACGAGGATATCTTTTAGAATTATTGATAGTTTGCTTTTGAAGAGCATTCTTATTATATAAATGAGTTGCAAAATTGCAACCACATTCCATATAATGAATAATACCAAC
>JBQCEX010000023.1:0-6066 GCA_051959855.1 Flavipsychrobacter sp.
TTTTCCATGTTGCCTTCGCCAGTCTTCTTCTCGTCGCCTACCCAATGGTATGAGCTGCCGGGCTGGCCGTCTTCGCCCTGGTATGTGATCTTAATTGTAGAATCGGCGGCAAACCATGGGCTCCAATGTGGCCAATTGTGAAATTTAGACACCTGATCATATACATATCCCTTATCAGCTTTTATGGTTGTGCTGCGTTGTATGGTGACATCTTTAGGCTCAATAAGGCCCAGAACAATAACGGCAACAATGATGATAAGTATCAGAATGCCGAGAAATGCGAGAAATTTTTTCATATGAAGTTGTGTTTGGGATACTTAAAAGTATAAAATTATTTTTATAATATAAATCGAGCAGATAAAATAATATGATAATATAATGACTATAGGGCTGCGAAAATAGCTCATATAGCGGAAATGTAAAGTACCTTTGCAGCATGAAAAATTTGCGCAATAGCACACTGGCGGAGCTGGAAACACTAATGGGGGACTGGGGAGAGCCGAAATTTCGTGCTAAACAGGTGTATGAATGGATGTGGAATAAGCATGCAGGTGATATAAATGATATGAGTAACCTGCCTAAAGGATTGCGTGAAAAACTATCTGCAGAATTTTTTATACCCAAGGTAAAAATAAATCATAGCCAGTATAGCAGCGATGGTACTATTAAAAATCGCCTGCAATTGCATGATGGCCACTATGTTGAAAGTGTATTAATTCCTACGGAATCAAGATTTACTGCCTGTGTGTCCTCACAGGTTGGATGTTCGTTAAGCTGTAAATTTTGCGCTACAGGCTATCTGCCACGTAAGCGCAATATGGACTATGACGAAATAGTAGATGAAGTGACGCTGTTAAACGAGCAGACCCTGAAGCAATATGGCCGTAATCTGACCAATATAGTATTTATGGGCATGGGGGAACCGTTGCTGAACTACAGGAATGTAATGAACGCAATAGAAAAAATTACTTCTCCTGAAGGCCTGGGCATGAGCCCCAGGCGTATAACAGTATCTACCGCCGGGGTGGCTAAGATGATAAAGCAGTTGGGTGATGATAAGGTGCGTTTTAAGCTGGCACTGTCACTGCATGCCCCTACAGATGCGAAGCGCAATGAAATAATGCCCATTAATGAAACCAATAACCTGAAAGCCCTGATAGAAGCACTCAATTACTTCTACAAGATGACAGGCAGTGAAATAACGCTGGAATACATACTGTTCAAGAACTTTAATGATAGTCTGCAGGATGCCGAGGACCTGGTAAAACTGTATAGGCAAATACCGGCCGACCTGGTTAATATAATAGAGTATAACCCTATTTTTATGGCTACGTTCTAAACGCCGGAGTAAGATGCATTAATGCGCTTTATGCACTACCTGGAAAAAAACAAAGTACACGCCAGGTTGCGCAGAAGCAGGGGAAAGGATATAGATGCAGCCTGCGGTCAACTGGCTAATGTGGACCATCCGACAGTAGCCAAACAGGAAAGTATTTAAAGAAGAAAGCCGCTCATAATGAGCGGCTTTCTTATAATCATTATTTTTTAGTGTCGTAAGCCCACTTTATATAAGTGGCGCCCCATGTAAAACCACCGCCAAAGGCTGCCAGCACAATATTATCGCCTTTATGCAACCTGCTTTCCCATTCCCATAAGCATAATGGAATAGTTCCGTTGGTTGTATTTCCGTAGCGGTCTATGTTTATCATCACCTTTTCGTCAGGCAGCTCCATGCGGCTTGATGTGGCAGAGATGATGCGTTTGTTTGCCTGGTGTGGTACCAGCCATGCTACATCTTCCGATTTCAGGTTATTACGCTCCATAATCTCGGCTGACACATCTGCCATGTTTTTAACAGCAAATTTGAAAACCGCCTGACCTTCCTGGTATATGTAATGTTCTTTGTTCATTACAGTTTCCACTGTAGCCGGCTTTACAGAGCCTCCCGCTTTCTGATGCAGGTAAACACGGCCGCTGCCATCACTGCGTAGTATAGAGTCAAGTACGCCATATCCTTCAGCATTCGGCTCCAGCAATACCGCACCTGCACCATCGCCAAAGATGATGGCCGTAGTACGGTCTTCATAGTTTACTATGGAGCTCATTTTATCAGCGCCTATAACCAATACCTTTTTGTGGCGGCCTGTTTCTATGAATTGGCAGCCAGTAGTAAGCGCATATAAAAAGCCGCTGCAAGCGGCATTAACATCAAATCCCCAGGCATTTTTAAGACCTGCTTTATCTGCAATAATGTTCGCAGTAGCAGGGAACTGCATATCGGGAGTAGTAGTAGCGCAAATAATAAGCTCTATTTCTTCCGGGCCTATACCTCTCTTATCCAGCAACACTTTTATTGCTTCTACAGCCATGTCGGAAGTACCCTTGCCTTCACCTTTTAATATATGACGTTCTTTGATGCCGGTGCGGGTGGTGATCCACTCATCGTTAGTGTCCATCATTGTTTCGAGCTCCGCATTGGTAAGAATGTATTCAGGAGCATACCCGCCTACTGCCGTTATAGCAGCATGTATTTTCTGCATTTAATATCTTTTAAAAAAGCAAAATTATTGATAATTAACCTATTGTGTTCCGGTGATGTGTTAATCTTCGCTCTTATCTATATTTTTTTTACTTTGTAAATTAGGTGTTCATACCGCCACAGGCGCTTATTACCTGGCCGGTAACATAGCTGCTCATGTCAGATGCAAGAAATAACGCTACGTCCGCAATTTCTTCCGGTTTACCAAAGCGTTGCATTGGTATCTTCTCAAACCATTTTTCGCCACCTCCATCTTTCAGATAGTGCGTCATGTCTGTTTCAATGAATCCCGGGGCAATGGCATTAACACGTATATTACGGCTGCCTATTTCCTGGGCTATTGATTTTGTAAATCCTATTATGCCGGCTTTTGAAGCAGCATAGCTGCTTTGACCAGGATTACCTTTCACACCTACTATGGAGCTAAGATTAATGATGCTGCCTTTACGGGCTTTCATCATTGGTTTTATTACCTGGCGTGTCAGATTGTAAACAGATTTTAAGTTAGCCTGCATTACTTCGTCCCACTGCTCAGGTGTAAGACGCAGCAATAAATTGTCCCGGGAAATACCCGCATTATTCACGCAGATGTCTATACTGCCAAATTCTTTCAATACATCATTTGCCAGCTGCTCAGAAGCATTATAGTCACCAGCATCCGAACGGTATCCTTTGGCCTTTACACCCAATGCAGTCAGCTTATCTTCAAGCGCCTTAGCTCTTTCTTCAGATGAAAGGTAGGTAAAGGCCACATTAGCACCATGTTCTGCAAATTTTAAAGCAATGGCTTCGCCTATACCGCGACTAGCACCCGTAATTAAGGCTGTCTTGTTTTGGAGTAATTTCATTAGCAGACTGAATTTGGGCTGCTAAATTAGTTGAAAACTAAAAAGTAAAAAATAAAAAGAGTAATAAGGATAGTTGCAGGTTATCTATATAACCACAATTCTATTAAATAATGACACAATAAATATATGTCCATCTATATATGAGTGCGCTGGTTTATTTAAAATTCAGACAATTTGCATAATCGTCCCCAAACGCCTGACTCCCCGTCATATTGCAAGTCAATACCCATTTCACCCTCGATATAATGCTGATACCTGGCTTTCAATTCACCCTGTAATTTTTTATGGTTAAAAACTATGTCGTCTCTATCAAATGAGTAAACTATGCTGGAGTCATCGGGATTTGCAAGCCTGTCATCTATCAAGTGATGTATCATTTTCCTGATAGGTTCAGTACGTATGCCTGCGCGATACCTGTCTTCCAGATTAATTCTTCTGAAATCGGAATTAGGATCCAGTATTCCCTGTATAGTAACCCCCTGATTTTTTCTGGGCCCTATGTCTAGTACGCCATTAGGGTTTTCACCCATTTTTGCGCGAAAGCGCTGTATTTTTTCTATGTATGTTGCTTTTAGTTGTTTAGACATAGCTTGGTCCATTGCCTTCTTATAGCCCTTCCATGGCAAGCCATGCCCGCTAATAAATAGGTTGTCGTCACTCATATAAAGTATGTTATATGGTTTGCCGGCAACCAATAGACTGTCCTTTATAGCGTCCACAACGATAAATTTTTCATTGCCTTCATTAAACATTTCTGTACTTATTTCCTCCAGTCGTGTGTTTAAGTTCTTGGGTTGAGATAGAGATTTTGTTGTGCAGCAAATAACAAAGGCAGCAGTAAGTAGTAATGAGAGTGCGCCAAAAACGGTACTGCTATTTTTATAAGTATTAGATCGGCCAGATGATAGTAAGTTGTCAACGCGTCTTATTAGGGCACTGCGATTAGCTTTCAGATTTAATGCAATATTGCTATCATTAAACTGCATGCCTGCAATGATACCAATGGATTCTGCAAGAGCAATATTCAGGCCGTGTGTTTTTGCTGCATCATCGCAAGACATTTCTCTATACAGGTTACATTGCCTGGTAATAAACCACGAAAAGGGATTAAAAAATAAAAGGCACTGTAGTAGTTGTGTGACAAGGTTGATGTAGTAATCGTACTGTTTAAGATGGGTCAGTTCGTGCAACAATATAGCTTCTGCCTGTTCCGTAGTAATATTATTTGCCAGCGAAAGAGGTATAAGAATTAAAGCCTTGCTATAGCCGACGATACATGGTGAAATAGTACGCCTGGTAAATGAAAGTTGGACCGGGTATTTAATATTTAGTTTTTGCTTAGCCTTGACGAGGATATTTAGCCATCCTTCGTCTATAGGTATTGTATCTTTTCGCAATTGCGTGATATAATAGTATCCCCAAAACAGGCGAAATGAAAAGAACAATAACCCGGCTATATAGATGAATAGTATAAATTTTTCATGCTGCTCTAATATGCTGATAAACGAATTTAATAAGTTATAACTGCCTGTTGAGCCTGCAGGGGCTATATAAATATTGGGTGCTGACTGGCTTTGCGTGTATTCGTGTGCGGCCGTTGCTGTGTTTAAGCTATTATTATGTCGCTTAAGTATTTGTACGATTGCACTAAAGAAAGGCTGTATAAAAGCAATTGTAGTGGTGAGCAGAGCAAGATTGCTCAGCTGGTACTTGAAATTGCTATGTCGAAAGATTCTTGTAGCTATACGCAATAAAAAATAGGCAACTGCACCTGCGATAAATGTGCGGAAAATGCCTGAGATGAGAAGGTGAGGAAATGAATAGACAAGTGTTCTCATTTTTTTGCTTTTTTAGCGTTATCGATCATTTTTTTGATTAGCTCCAGCTCTTCAGTAGATGTACTGTAGTTATTAAGAGTTTGTATTACCAGATTGCTGGCATTCCCTTTAAAAAATGTGTCCATTAGTTTATCCATAAACTTTTTCTGCACCTTTTCTTTTTGCACTGCCGGGGAATATATGTGTTGTCTTTGGTCGTCATTTCTCGATAGCAATTTTTTTTCCAGCATTACCTGCATTTGTTTTAATGTAGTAGTATATACAGCCTCTCTTTTCCTGTTCAGTATTTCGTGCACTTCCTTTACGGTTGCATTCTTCTTTTCCCATAGTATCTGAAGTATTTCAAGTTCGGCTTCTGTAATGTGTAAATCTTGTTGCTTTGTCATTGTACGATTTCTGTCGTACTAAAATACGATTTTTATCGTATACCTTAAAAAAATAAAATAAAATTTGCGTAAGTAAATGCTTACATATACATTTGTGTAAGTAAATGCTTACGTAAATATGAGAAGAGACGTTTTTCAGGCGATAGCAGACCCTACGCGCAGAGAAATAATAAATATGGTAGCAGGACAAGCGCTGAATTTGAATACCATAGCGCAAAACTTCGATATGAGCAGGCCTGCTATATCGCAGCATATAAAAATACTTACAGAATGCGGCCTCGTTGTTATGCGGCAGCAGGGTAGGGAGCGCTATTGCGAATTGCAATTACAGCCGCTAACCGAAATAGCTGACTGGCTGGAGCCTTTCCGCAAAATGTGGGACGATAGGTTTAATCGCATGGATGATTTAATAACCCAAATGAAAACCAATAAAACTAAAAAAGATGGCAACAAAA
>JBQCEX010000024.1:0-3443 GCA_051959855.1 Flavipsychrobacter sp.
CAGCATGAATCTGGTAATGAAGAATGCGCCAAACAAGCTGTTAGTAGAAGGTAACGTAGCAGTGGGATATAGTACGGCATTCCAAAGCCAAGACTTTCAAAAATATAGTACAGCAGATGTTAGCAAAAAGTCACCTGCTGAAATTCTTGGGCCCAATGTATATGCGCCGGTTTCTATGTTTCCTTCTTCGAACCTGGTTACATCTAATGTAAAAATGCCTTTAAATACCAATGCCAGCGTCTCATTGGGAAATAGATTTTTTAAAGACAAAATAGGTGTTATCATTTCAGGAAGTTATCAGAATATGTATGATGGCTATAATTCCAACCTTTTTGTTGAAAATGTTGTTAGTGCACCATCTACTGATATTAATACTAATAATCTTCCCGGATTTTCTGATATAGAGCATAGAGTTTATTCTATGCTGTCTCAACGAATGGGAGCAATAGCAAAGCTGGATTATAAAATTAACGATAATAACAGTATCAGCTTGTTTGCTACACATATCCAGCTAAACCAATACAGGGTGCGTAATATTATTGACTCAGTTCCTGGCGGAGCCCATTTTAATGATACCTGGGTAAATGTGATTGGTGATAAATTTAAAACAGAAACGAGGACAACCTTGCAAAGTATTGATAATATTACGCTGCAGGGAACACATAAAATTTCAAGTGCATTTTCTGCGGACTGGTCTTTAGTAGCCTCTGAGGCAAAACGCCAGTTGCCAAATGATGCAGAATTTTCATATGCAACAAAAGACAGTTTGGTTACGGATCCTGTTACCAAGCAACAGTCCTATCGAGCAGCTGCGCCCTATTTCCCCTACGTAACCGGCCAGGCAGATGAATGGCAACATAATACAGACATAGATTTGGCCGCCTATGTGAATCTGCATTACAGAGTAAATTTTATTCCATTCCTTAAGCTTATAGATATCGGAGGTTTATATAGGGATAAAAATCGGGATAATTACGACAATAAATATTCGCTTGACCAAATCATCGATCTTTCAGGCTATCAGCAATACACAAGCGTTCAGAATGCACAATTGCAGTTTACAGTTCCAAGTAAGGCGTATGGCAATGCAGCTGGGAATGCCGGTATTTACACATTCAAAGAAAATTTGACAGCTTATTATGCACAAGCACATATAGAAGTTGGCGATTTAAAATTATTAGGTGGTGTTCGCATAGAAAATACACAGCAGAATTACGTTTCGTCGTTGCCGGTCACAATAGCAGGCAAAGAAGCTAATTACAATTATACCGATCTGCTGCCAAGCGTTCAGGGAAAATATGATTTCAATTCAAAAAGCGGTCTTCGGTTTTCATATTTTAAGTCCTTGTATCGTCCGGCATACGCAGACCTGATACCATTTCCTGATCAATCATCAAATGAGGTTTATAACACTATAGGTAATCCATATCTTCAACATACTGTAATCCATAATGCAGATCTCCGTTACGAGTTATTTCCTAAAGGGTTAGATGAGCTAATGTTTGGAGGCTTTTATAAATACATTATAAACCCAATAGAATATGCAGTCGTACCACAAAATAAAACAGATCTGATACTATCACCGGGTAATTTTGGTAACGCAACCAACTATGGAATTGAGATAGTAGGAAGAAAATTCTTCGGCAGCTTTGGTATAGCAGGAAGTTATACTTATACAAAGTCAGACATCAATTCTGATAAAATGGTTTACCATAAGCCGGCAAGTGCTTCTGACAGCTTCTACACTCACGTAACCCAACACAGGCCTTTGCAGGGTCAGGCAGCACATATAGGTAATGTTTCTCTTTTATATAAGAATACGAAGCAAAAAATTGAAGCACAATTAGGATTGGTTTATACTGGAGAGCGTATCAATACAGTATCTTATTATCGGGACTTAGACGTCTGGCAAAAGCCGACACTAAACCTTGATTTTTCTGCGCAAAAACAATTTGGTAAGCACTTTGTAATTTATATAAAGCTTAAAAACATACTCAATACAGGGAGTGAGCTATTTATAAAGCAGCCGAATACGGCATATAGCGCGCCAAATAAATTGCCATATCAGGAAAGCCCTGATTATTACACAGTAGAAAGAGACTACTACTATTCTTCTTTCCTCATCGGATTACGATACAAACTTGATTAAACTAAAATTTTATTAGAAGCTTAAAACAAAAATTAACAATGAAAAAATCAGTATCATTATTATTAATTCCGGCGCTGCTTTTTGCCGTCGTATCGTGTAAAAAGAACTCAGATAACTCTGGCGTATCGAAGGCACAAATCCAGGTTGGTGCAAGCATCAGCGATACCACTACTGGTGGTACGTTAAAGGGTACTATGTTAAGCGGTAAAGTTTACAATATTAAACGGGACATTATCGTAAATAGGGGAGATACTTTTCTGGTTCAAAGCGGTGTTACTATTAACATGGCAGATGGGGTAAATATGATTGTACGTGGTACAATAGTTTTCCTGGGTACAAAAGCTGCTCCTATTACAGTTACAGATCCTAGCAGGCATAAAGCTACTGGTGCATCAGACTACTCTACAGACGATGCATACAAAGGAGGATGGGGTGGTATTTATTGCGATACATCTTGCCATTTGTTCGTTGCGAAATGGACACACCTTGATTTTGGAGGCGCTGAATTACAGACTGTTCCATTCACTGGTCCTAAGGTAGGTGACGGGTTCGTTATGTGGTTTGGTTGCCCTACCGGTAATTTCATTATGGAAGACTCGTGGATGTACGGAAGTACAGATGATGCAGTTCGTTTTTATGGAGGCCACATCAACGTTATGAGAAATACACTTGAAAAATTAGGAGGTAATGGTGGTGATGGTTTTAACTCAAAGAGCGGTACGCAGGGTAACATGGCATATAATCTCTTTGTAGGTGGCGCAACAAATGGTACTAAATGCTCTAATGATGGTGGTGTAAACCCTCAGAATATGATAGCTATGTATAACAATACGTACATTAACTGTGGTCATAGAAATACGGGTACCTTTGGTGCTCGCGGTGGCTGTGCAGAAGTTGAAAATAATTCCCGTGCATTGGTTTACAATAATATTATCGTAGACTGTCTTACCGGATATAGAGTAACCGGTGGTAATAATGTTACGGCTAAGGTATATGCAGCTGATACCGGTTATCATTCAGATGGTCCTATTAACCAGACAAAATATGGCTACAACCTGATGTATGCTTCCAGCGTAGCGCTTGCGAATCAGTTTGTTCCTACAAGTGTTGCTCAGGCAGTACTTACACAGCCACAATCTACCGATATACCTGACATGAAGACCTTCCTTGGCTCTACTTATACTTTTGGCGCTGCTTATGACGGAACTTCTCTTGTAGGTAAAAATGATCCTAAGTTTGTGAACTACCCACTACCTAACAAGAATTATGCAACCCAGGCATCTATAGATGGCTA
>JBQCEX010000025.1:0-3219 GCA_051959855.1 Flavipsychrobacter sp.
ATCATGGCCATCAAAGCAATGATGGTTGATATCTTCCCCGTAATAGATATACCGGTAGTGTCGGTGATATGGAGTTATCCCGGACTGTCAGCAGCAGAAATGGAAAAGAGAGTAGTGCTGTTGAGTGAACGTGGTATATCATCATCAGTAAACGGGGTAGAGCGCATTGAGTCACAATCACAACCGGGAATTGGACTGCTGCGCGTTTATTTTGAAAAAGGTACAGATATAGGCGCTGCAATAGCCCAGATGTCGGCCACGGCAAGTGTGTCCCTGCACTCGATGCCGCCGGGCATACAACCTCCGGTAATATTACAATTCAATGCTACGAACGTACAGGTAGCACAGCTCACCATGAGCAGTAAAACCCTGACAGAAGATAAACTATTTGACTACGGGCTCAACTTTATACGTATCAGGCTATTTACTATTCCCGGGCTTTCTACGCCAGCGCCATTTGGTGGTAAGAACCGCGAGATAGTAGTAGATGCAGACCCCAAAGCCATGCAAGCAAAGGGCCTATCGCCTGTGGACCTGCTGAATGCCTTGCAGGCATCGAACCTGATCATACCTGCGGGTAATGCACGTATAGGTAGCAGGGAGTACAGTGTGCAGCTGAACTCCAGCCCGGATAGGGTAAAGGATTTTGAAAGCATACCTGTAAAGGTGGTGAACGGACAGGTAGTGCACCTGGGTGAAGTATCAAAAGTATCAGATGCGTATGCTGACCAGGTGAATGTGGTGCGTGTGGACAGAAAGCGGGCAGCCTATTTGTCTATATTGAAGAAATCGAACGCATCTACACTGATGGTAGTAGAAGCCGCCAAGAAGATGATACCGCTGATAAAGGAAACAGCGCCTAACGGGCTGGACCTGAAAATAGACTTTGACCAGTCAGTGTTCGTTGAGAATGCTATAGAAAGCGTACTGCATGAAGCAGTGATAAGCGCCATACTGGTATCGCTGATGATCATGTTCTTCCTGGGTAGCTGGCGAAGCATGGTAATAGTGTGTACGTCTATCCCATTGTCGATTTTAGTGGGTGTTATTTTCCTGCACCTGACAGGCAACTCACTAAATATTATGACGTTAGGCGGGCTTTCATTAGCAATAGGTATGCTGGTAGACGATGCGACGGTGGAGGTGGAAAATATACACCGAAACAGGATGCTGCATAAGCCGCTGACCATAGCGATACTGGACGGCGCGCAGCAGATAGCAATACCGGCACTTATGGCCACGTTGGCAATATGTATCGTGTTCTTCCCGGTGGTACTGCTTACAGGTCCTTCCAAATACCTGTTTCAGGCAATGGCATTATCAGTGGTGGTGTCGATGATGGCCTCTTACATACTATCACGTACACTGGTGCCTGTACTGGCCCGCATGCTGATGAAAAATGAACATCATGGTACCGAGGCGCCGGTGAATGGCAGCCGCTTTAAGAACTTTTCATTTCGCTTTAACCAGGAACGCGACAGGAGATTTGAAAAATTCAAAGAACGCTACGGAAAAATATTACACCTGTGCCTGAAGAACAGGAAAGCTGTGCTACTATCTGCACTTGCTGTGCTTGTGATCTCATTGCTACTGGTGAAAGTGATAGGAACGGATTTCTTTCCTAATACAGATACCGGTATGATGAAGCTGCACTTCCGCGCGCCTGTGGGCAGCCGTATAGAGGAGACTGAACGACTTGTTGACTCTGCCGAAGGCCGCATACAACAAATAATACCAAAGGCTGAGCTGAACTCGGTAAACGATATGATTGGGGTACCTACTTCATACAACATGGCATTTGTGCAAACAGATAATACCAGCAGCATGGATGCGGAAATACTGATATCGCTGAATAAAGGCCATAAGCCCACAGCTGACTATATAAGAAAAATAAGAAAAGACCTCAACAACCATTTTCCGGGTTGCCAGATCTACTTTCAGTCGGCTGATATAGTAAACCAGGTGCTGAACTTCGGTACCTCTGCGCCAATAGATGTGCAGATAATGAATAATAACTATGACACGTCTTACAAATATGCATCGAAGTTAAAGGATGCCATACGTACCATACCAGGCACGGCAGACGTAAATATTAAGCAGATACTGGATTACCCGACCCTAAAATTTGATGTGAACAGGGAACGGGCGCAGGAGTTGGGCCTCTCCCAGCGAGATGTGGCCAATGCTATGCTTGTGGCGTTGTCGTCCAACTCTACAGTGTCTCCCTCATTTTATATCAACCCGCAGAATAATGTTAACTACCAGGTAGCAGTGAAGGTGCCATATCAGCAATTGAACTCGGTGAACAGCATTTTGAATACACCGGTTACACCAACCGCTAATGCGATAAATAGTAACCCTAATCCATCGCCTACAGATATACCGATGGCTCAGACACAAATATTAGGCAACCTGGCAACCGTGAAATATGAGAACCAGTATGATGTGATCAATCACTATACCGTACAGCGTGTAATGGATATAACAGCTAATGTGGATGGGCGAGATATGGGGTCTGTGGCAAATGATATAGAAAAGAAGATAGCGGAGATGGGGCAATTGCCAAAAGGTATGCATATCTACATGAGAGGACAACCTGAAGTAATGAACAGCACATTCCATACGCTTGGGTTAGGGTTGATACTGTCAATAGTACTGGTGTACCTGCTGATGGTGATCTTATTCCAGAATTGGCTTGACCCGTTTATCATTCTGTTTGCTGTGCCCGGTGCATTTATAGGTATTCTTTGGATGCTGGCAATTACCGGAACTACCATCAATACAGTTTCCCTGATGGGCTCTATTGTGGCAGTGGGCATAGCAGTGTCCAACTCTATATTGATGGTGAGCTTTGCCAATGAAGTGCGTGTGGAGAAAGGGTTGAATGCTATAGAAGCTGCGTTGGAAGCGGGCAAAACGCGTCTGAGACCGGTGCTGATGACAGCACTTGCAATGGTGTTGGGTATGATACCCATGTCGCTGGGTACAGGTGCAGGCGGTGAGCAAAACGCACCATTAGGTCGTGCAGTGATGGGCGGCTTGATCGTAGCAACGTTTGTAACACTATTTGTAGTGCCTGTGATCTACTCCATACTGAGAAAGAATGCACCTGCAAGAAGCCAGCTGGACGAGCAGTTTGCACTGGAAACAATGCGCTATGATGAAGTAGATACTGCACATGCCGTACTAGTACCGGCACATTCGATAACCGAAACTAAA
>JBQCEX010000026.1:0-3965 GCA_051959855.1 Flavipsychrobacter sp.
TGATAGCCAGCCAATCAGGTGCTGCCCACCAGGCAGCTATTCATAACCTGCGTGGCGGCTTTAGTGATGAACTAAAGGACATGCGCGAGCAATTGATAAAGTTCAGCGCGCTGATAGAACTTGAACTTGACTTTAGCCAGGAAGATGTAGAATTCGCAGACCGAACACTGCTATATGAATTAATAGACAGAATGACAATTGCTACCCGGCGGCTGATTAGTTCTTTTAGTTTAGGCAACGTTATTCGCAATGGCGTAAGCGTGGCTATAGTAGGCAAACCCAATGCCGGTAAGAGCACCCTGCTGAATGCTTTGCTGAATGAAGAACGCGCCATAGTAAGCGATATACCCGGCACTACGCGGGATACAATAGAGGAAACACTGAATATTAATGGTGTACTCTTTCGCCTGATAGATACTGCGGGCATACGGGAACATACCAGCGATACCATAGAAAGTATAGGTATTGAGCGCAGCAAAAGCGCCATGAGCAAAGCGGACATAGTTATCTACCTGTTCGATGTACAACAAACCAATGCCGACGAAGTGCAGCAGCTGGAAGAAGCCCTAAAAGCATCAGGAACCAAATATTTACTTGCAGGTAACAAAGTAGATTCGTCAGGTATAAGTACGGCGGCAGAAAAGTTTGCGGAGTTGCTAGGCCCCAAGCTGTTTATATCAGCCAAGAATAAAGAAAACATCCATCAGCTTACCAATGCGCTATATAATATAGTAGTGGAAGGCCAGGTGCAGCGCGAAGGTACTATAGTCACCAATGCACGCCACTATGCAGCATTGCAGGAAGTGCTAAAATCGCTCGAAGACATCAGGAGTGGCATGGATAATAACCTTCCCGGCGACCTTATAGCATTGGACATTCGTCGCTGCCTGTATTTCCTTGGCGAAATAACCGGAGAGGTGACAACAGAGGATAAGCTGGATTATATTTTTTCTAAGTTCTGTATCGGAAAGTAATAAGTAGTAAACCGTGATACAACCTTTATGGCTGTATCACGGTTTTAGCATCTAATATGCTTTGAGTATTTAGTACTTATTTCTTTACGAACATTTTATTATCGATCAGTTTATTTTCATTATAAAAACAAATCAAATAACTGCCGGCAGTAATCTTATCTATATTGATTTGTTGTTTGCCTGCAATAAGGATACCGCTCATCATTTCCTGCCCCAATATGTTTTTTATTATGTACCTGCCCGCTATATTATTTGTATTATCCACAGTCATCAAACCGGTTGCGGGATTGGGAAAAATAGTAAGCTTATCTCGGGCTTGTATATCGGATCCGGAGCTGGGATTTGCCTTATACGCATAGCCTGCAGTTCCTCCATATCCAGATCTTTTATAAAATATACCTCCGCCGTTTGTCCATGCAACTAATGATGTATCTGTTACAAAGTTGCAAGGTGTACTTACAGCATTTGCGTGACCTGCTGAGGCAGCAGGATATGCAGAATTTACCTCAAAATAATCTTGTACTGTGGTACTGCCAGGCGCATATGACAGGCCTCCACCACATGACTGATCTATGGGGCTCATGATGAAGTAATCGCCGGTTGATGCTTCGGTACATTCTGTTACCATGTATTCGCTACGAAAATCCTGTCCGTAAGCCACGGCTGGGGCATAGTGATTATAGGGGCCGGCAGTACCCCCAATACTGGAAAGATTGATCCAGCTTGAAGTGGATGCGCTCATTCCTATAGCCGTTGGGGCATAAATATCTACTTCTTGCGAGGCAGTGCGGCCATTTACCTCGCACACGACTTTTGATTGGCATGCAATACCACTATTGGTAAAATAATCATCATTTGCATCTATGCGCGGATGTGCAAAAGTTATCATCACTCCTCCAGTACCATCCAGGTAAGTGGGTAAAGATAATCCTGAGCAGCCTGATAAGGAAGGGTCCCATTCAGAATAAATTAAATAACCATAATTCTGGCATACATAGGTGAGGCATGCTATGTTGTGAAAAGATCCGCTGACTACTCTTTCTATCCCTGCAACATCCGGCTGCCAGCTTTCCGGACCGCTACCAGGACATGATTGAACTATTACCTGAGGGCCGGCAAGAGCAGCATTATATGCATTCAAACGGCCATAAGTGGCAACAACTCTATAAGACGTTCCTGCATCAAACGTTACAAAGAATGGATCGCAGAAAGGCAAGCTCGTTCCTGAGGTAATAGGTACCGGAATACTGCTTTGCGCAACAACGTCCATATGTACCGTGCCGAGGAGTGGTAGCCCGAAAGGTACCGGAATAATCTGGTAAGAGTGAAAGACTACAGTAAATGCAGCAGGAGTAGGATAATGTATATCGTAATAATCTACTTCTATCTGGGCAGGGGTAGCGTTATTAACGAATGCAACTGCCATAATAAAGTCTGTATTAGATCCCGACTTGTTGCCAAGGATTACGTCTGGCACAGATGTCATTCCATAACCCGATGCTCCCGGATATGGGATGTTCACCTGAAAACCGGTACGAAAATCTGTCAGAATTACACCCGAGCCACCACCGTAATAAGCACATGCACCCAATTGTCTTAAAGGATAGTTCTTGCTGTCACTGTTTGGGTCCCATATATCTATAAGCGCAGTATTAATGCCGACGCTACCTCCTGGCACCCAAAACACGTCTGCACCGGGCGGAGAGGGCGGTACCAGAGATTGGCCAACGCTTCTTAGTGTTGCTACCATTATCAGACAGATAGTAATGATCCTTCTTTTCATAAAAAATTATTTTTTGAAGATTTGAACAAAGCTTTATTATGAAAGATTAAGATTTTATAAGCTCAACAGACTTCTTACAGTATAGGTTTATTGTTACGGCTGCTCTAACTCAACAACTTTATAGCGTCAATGTAACCTACATTTATGCCATTAATTAAAACAAACTATTTGATGAACAGCCATGTATATGTCTGAACGGTAGGAATTATTTGATAAATGAAAAACACTAACCAAAAGAAGGAAAGGGAAATTTTAGAGTATAACCCGTTTTACAATAATGAGGTCAGGGTTTAAGCGAAGTTTTATTCTTTAAGCATTAAATATTATTACAACTGAAATGACAGGCATATTTCAGCACTCAGCCAAGAGCCACCTAGATAAGCTCAAAAAGCTGCTGTAATTTTTTTGTTTACAGCAGCTTTAATATTATCTCGTAATACTAAATCGTTGAGTATAAACACCACTGTTTTCTATTATTTTAATTATATATTGCCCGGGCAGCATATCAGAAACATCCAGCTTTTTATCCCATATAGTGCCACGTCGAATTACTTTTCCTTCCACATTATAGATTGTCATTTCCTTACCTATAAAACTTTGGTCAGTGTACATAACACCATTTGCCGGGTTAGGGTAAAATAGATCAGCATTCCCTTTATTGATTTCAGCAATACCTGTTGGCGGAAGTATATTTACATTATAATCTTCGGTTTCTCCCCATTCCAAAGTATCAGCTGTGCAGGGCGCGGCATTGGGGGCAGCGTAATTATCACTCTCGAAAACCATTACACGCATACGGGTTGTGCCGGGTGTGGCCGTTGCGGGTATAGTAATAGATGTTGTGGATGTTGGGTAGGTAATAGATGTGTATTTCTGCTGCAGAACCCGCTCGCCCGTATCGGAAAAACTATTGTTGTGATTATAATCGATGAACACTGCTATAAAATGGAATGACATTGAAAACGGATCGTGCGTTACAGATAAGGTATAAGTACTTCCGGCTGCCAGATCATGCGCAGTTACATTATTGTAGTATACATAGTGTGGCGCAGCATAGGCAGTGTCACCAGTCGAATTGTCCAGGGTGCCCAGCGTAACATTTGAGATATAATGTGGCCAGGGGTTAGGCTGGTCATCATACCCAGCTTCACAATAGGGAGCAGGATCAGTTATTTGTCCATAAGATAGGCGCGCCAGCAAAATGGCCG
>JBQCEX010000027.1:0-12890 GCA_051959855.1 Flavipsychrobacter sp.
GAAAAGCCAGCAATTGGTTTTATCCTGGACGGGCTATACAAAGAGTGTTGCGATTGTTCAGGATGAGATATCATTTTGCAAATAAGTTTAGCAGCGAGTGTGCCTAAAATAAGTCCGTTGCCATTGTAGCCAGTAGCTATGTATATTTTTTCTGCCCCAGGTAATAAGCCAATATATGGCAAACCATCAGCAGGAACATAGTATTGAGAAGACCATTTGTAGCTTGCGGATTCAACATCGTAATACTGTCCTACATACGCCTCTAATTCGGTAAATATATATTCTGTATTATCATTGTGCCCTGTTTTGTGATCGAAGCCACCTACAATTAAGTAATCTTGATCGCCTATTTTATGCGAGCGAAAATAATGATATGGATCTTGCAGATCATAAGCAAGAGCATCCGGATACATACCCGTTTTCAGTCGAAATGCAGCTACATAACTTCTGTAGGGAGCGCAACGTAAATGCATTATGCTCAGACCGGGTGGAATGTGTGTTGCATACACTACAAGCTCGCAATCTATATTCCCAAGACTGGTATTGGCGGTAAAATGTTGACTATGTTCCACATCATTTACATAGCAGCCTTGTAATATTATTCCGCCTGCTTCTTCGAATGCATGTGCTAATCCATAAATGTATTTTACGGGATGGAATTGTGCCTGAAATTCGAATCGCAATGCTTTTGTATGCGGTAATGGCAGCGGTACATTTGCTGCTTCATTAACTACTATACCTGCATTTTCCGATGCTTCTCTGATCTTATCCAGTTCTTTATCTTCCTTTTCGGTATTTGCAAGCAAATAAGCCGTTTTGTAAGCAAAGTCGCAGTCGATTTGATGGGTGTTTATCAGTCCTTCTATAAGGTCCATTGCTTCCCGCGTATCAGAAGCAACCTGCTTTGCACTATCTGCATCAAAATTCTTTTCAATTTCAGCGTAGGTGCTATCCAGAATTGTATTTAGATGAGCACTGCTGCCACCCGTAGTGCCAAAGCCAAGGTTGTGCGCCTCGGCTAAAATGCATTTCTTCCCTTCTTTTTGCAACAGCAGGGCAGTGGTAAGCCCGGTAATACCTCCGCCTACAATCAGTACATCATACACTTTGTTCTTTTCCCACCCATTTACAGGGGTATATACTTCTATATCAGGTTGCCAGATACTTTCCTTAATGCCATCGCGTTTCATAATAGATTGTTTCAGAGTCATTATGATAGATGACTTTATTGCATAAAAAATCCCGCCAACAAAATGGGCGGGATTGAATATTGCTATAATCTATTGTCAGGCTTCCAGCTTTTCTTCTGCCCCTTCTTTTTCTTTTTCTATACGACCGCGCCTTAGTGGATTCGCGGTATTTTCAGCATACGTTTGTCTTTGTTTCAGCAGATCTATTGCCTGGAAAACTGCCTCTCTGAAAGAAGAGGGATCTGCCAGGTTTTTCCCGGCTATATCAAAGGCCGTACCATGATCAGGCGACGTGCGTATAACAGGTAACCCTGCTGTATAGTTTACGCCTTCACCACTTGCAATAGTTTTAAATGGAACCAAACCCTGATCATGATACATAGCAAGCACTGCATCAAATTGTTGATAGCTTTGCCGTGCAAAGAAGGCATCAGCGCTATAAGGGCCATAAACAAGCTGCCCTTGTTGCTGCAGGTGTTCCAATAAAGGCTTTATAATAGTTTGCTCTTCATTGCCGATCTGCCCTTCGTCGCCTGCATGAGGATTAAGTCCCAATACAGCAATTTTAGGCTTATCAATTCCAAAATCCTTTACCAGGCTTTCTCGCAGTATATTGAGTTTAGAAAATATCAACTCTTTGGTAATGGTAGTTGCCACCTTAGCTAGCGGGATATGTTCCGTAACAAGTGCTACGCGCAAATCATTGCTGTACAGCAACATTAATACATCCTTAGCCCCGAATTTTTCTTTTAGAAATGGAGTGTGACCTGTAAAGGGAAAATCAGGCGTCTGAGTATTACCCTTATGTATCGGAGCTGTAACTATTGCGTCTAGTTCACCATCTTTGAGGCATTGGGTAGCTACCATTAATGAGCGCACAGCATATTTGCCTGCAGGCTCTGTAAGCGTGCCCGGAGCCAGGGGTACTTCTTCCTCCCAGCAGTTGAAAATATTTACCTGTTTAGGATTAAGCTTGGTAATATCTTTTGTGCTCGTAAAGTTGAAAGGGTATTCTGTAAGTAGTCGGCGATAATAATTGATAACCTTATTGGATGCGAACACTACAGGTGTGCAAAGATCCAGCATACGGTTGTCTGAAAAAGTTTTTAGGATCAGTTCCAGACCTATGCCGTTTAGGTCACCGGTAGTAATGCCAATAATAGGTTTTTCGTTATGTTGTTGCATGTGTGGTTAATATTGAAAGTTTATTAGGCCTTGCCATAGTGCATTAAAAAGTCAAGCAGCATACGCACGCCATATGCAGTGCCTCCCGTAGGCATATAGCTGCGTCTTGATGTAGCAAAAGATACACCTGCAATATCAAAATGCATCCATGGATAGTCAGTAAAATATTCAAGGAATTTTCCGGCAGTGATAGCTCCTCCGGATGGCCCGCCTACATTCTTAATGTCTGCAATGTCAGACTTTATCATATCGCCATACTCATCCCACAAAGGATACTCAACCAGGCGTTCGTATTGTCTAAAACCACTGTCGCGGAAAGATTGCTTTGTTTTGTCATCTGCAGTACCCATGCATACTATACCATGTTCCCCTACTGCTACGGACGCTGCACCGGTCAATGTTGCAAAATCTATAACCAGTTCCGGCTTGTAGCGCTTTGCCCAATGCAATGCATCTGCTAATATCAGTCTGCCCTCTGCATCGGTATTTAAAACTTCTACAGTAGCCCCGCTATACATTTTTAATACATCACCAGGTACATAAGCTGTTTCGCCTGGCCGATTATCTGTAGCAGGTACAAGGGCAATAACATGCAGCGGCAATTTCATTTTTGTAACAGCATACATGGCCGCAGTTACAACCGCTGCACCACTCATATCACTCTTCATGCGGTCCATTGAGTTGGCTGTTGGCTTTAGTGAAAGGCCACCTGTATCATATACTACGCCTTTACCTACCAAGACAATTGGCTTTTTATTTAGTGCCTTTACAGGTTTGTATTCCATTATGCTAAAGGTAGGAGGCTCAATGCTGCCGCGGTTTACAGCCAGTAATCCCCCCATCTTTTCCTTTTGTATCTGTGCTTTATTTAACGTTGTTACCTTAAAGCCGGCCTGTTTCCCCAGCATGGCTATTTCTTTTGCTAACTGTTCAGCAGATAAATGACTTAATGGCTCATTAACTAATGTACGTGCTGCATAAATCGCTTCTGTTACAACAGCTAATTGATTAAGTTCTTTTACAGTTATCGAATTTTTTGAAAAGTTGATCACTTTCAAGCTGTTTTCCAACTTTTTTGTCTCGCTGCGGTATTTTAAAAACTGGTAATTAGCCAGTGCCAGCCCTTCCGCTAAAATATATGCAGCGTTAGGTATTTGCGTAAGATTGTTTATAGAGATCTCGGCAAGTTTATTTCTGTTGCAAATGCCCTGTAGTTCAGCCCCGGCTTTCCTTAACATTTCGGCAGTTTGCCAATCAGTTTTTTTGTTCCTGAGTAAGTAAATAAATGTAAAATGAGTATACTGGTTTATGCTGGTAAAAGACTGGTCACCTTTAATAGAAGTTTCAGCAAAAGCACGCTCGCTGTCATTGAGTTCTGCAATCTGCCCAAGTAATTTTACATTGTCAATTATATATAGCTGATCTTTTTTTGCTGGCTTCTGAAGTATTTTAAATTCCATTCTATTAAATATTGTATAGTGGCAAAGTTAATTTACAATTTGCATGTGGGCGTATATTAAATATATGTTTTACTATTTGAAGTTTTACATTTGCATCCTTCCATTGCTATTTAATTGAGTTGCAGCTATGCAGTACACGCTAAAAAAGAGCCTTGGCCAGCATTTTCTTCACGATGAGAACATGTGTCAAAAAATTGTAGCTCAGCTCGGGCATACACCTGGTATGCGCATATTGGAGATTGGCCCGGGCGCGGGCGCTATAACAAAATATCTCATACAATGGGAAGATGTTGATTATAAAGCAATAGAAATCGATGCTGAAAAAGTACAATATTTACATAAGACCTATCCAATATTAAAAGATAAGATCATACAGCAAGATATTTTACTTGCTGAAGCTCCATTTACAGACAATTTCAGTGTTATTGGCAATTTTCCTTACAATATCTCCTCGCCAATACTTTTTAAAATACTTGATTGGGAACCGCAGGTTGATGAAGTGATAGGAATGTTTCAAAAAGAGGTAGCACAAAGGGTTGCTGCCGGCCCGGGATCAAAAACCTCCGGAATACTAAGTATTCTAATGCAGGCCTTCTTTAAGGTTGACTATCTGTTTGATGTGCATGAAAATTGCTTTACCCCGCCGCCAAAGGTAAAAAGTGGGGTTATCAGGTTAACTAATCTGCATAATCCTCATCATATAACAGAAAGAAAGAAGTTCATACAATTAATAAAAGCCGCCTTTAACCAGCGCAGAAAGACCTTGCGTAATGCACTGAAGGGAACCCTGCCGCCCGAAGCTTTAACTGCTGAGATCATGAATAAACGTGCAGAACAGTTATCTGTGGCTGATTTTGTGACAATCCACAAGCAATATCAACTATGAAAGGGTACAAGGGTAAGGTGCTGATTGCTGCACCAGTGCATGCAGTACTTATTGAAGGGCTTATTAATGCAGGTTATGAATGCATTATGCAGGAAAAGATTACACAGTCAACAGCCTTCAGCCTTATACACGACTGTGCCGGAGTTGTTACCTCTACACGTTTACAGCTTAATAAAGAATTATTGGATGCTGCGCCCCAGTTAAAATGGATAGGTCGTATGGGTAGCGGTATGGAGGTGATAGATGTTTCTTATGCGGTATCAAAAGGAATTAAATGTTTCAGTAGTCCTGAGGGCAATTGCAATGCAGTAGCGGAACATGCATTGGGAATGTTATTGTCACTCACTAAGAGAATTGTATGGAGCCACAATGAAGTGAGGCGGGGATTGTGGAAAAGAGATGAAAACAGGGGAACAGAACTAGAAGGCAAAACAATAGGTATAATAGGCTTTGGACATACTGGTAGGGCTTTGGCAAAAAAGCTGCAATGCTTTGATATGAAAATACTTGTGTACGATAAATATGCAAATGAGAATATTCCGGAATACGTGTCCTGCTGCAATGATTTAAATTCAATATATGAGCAAGCTGATATTATAAGTTTCCATGTTCCATTACAGCCAGATACCTATCATTATTTTAATGACAATTTTATTACAAACATGCACAAAGCATTTATTCTGCTTAATACGTCTAGAGGTAATATAGTAGATACTAAAGCTTTGTTAAAAGGATTGAAGAATGGAAAAATTAAAGGCGCATGTTTGGATGTATTCGAAGAAGAGCCACTGGAGCGGATGGACAGGGAAATGAGATTAATATTGGACGAGATGATAAGAATGGAACAGGTCGTTATTACACCGCATATTGCAGGATATAGTTATGAAGCCTTGTACAAAATGAGTGCCGTGATATTAGAAAAAGTAATTGATAATGGAGAATAATATATGAAATAATTGATTACTAGCAAAAAACATTTTGTTAAGGTTTTAAGTTTTAACAGTTTTTTTTACCTTTACCGTTCATTTGGTTACAAATTTTTAATGCAGGATATGGTACGTACATTACGTTATTTATTCGTATTGTTATTTATTGGCGTGGCGGCAACGGCCTTTGGGCAGGCGGCACCCGGTGAAATTAATGGTGTGGTGTTGGATAGTAAGAGCAACGAGCCTATTATAGGCGCTATTGTACAGGCTTCTGTAGGTGGCGTGCCTAAAGCTGGTGCCCAAACTGATATTGACGGTAAATTCTCTATCAAACCTATCGATGCCGGTACTTATACGGTAACAGTTAAGTACATAAATTATCAGACCAACCAGATAACTGGTGTAATAGTAACACCGGATAAGACTACAGGTTTGAAATTCAAGCTGACAGAAGCCACAAAGGAATTGAATGCAGTTACTGTAACTGCATATAAAATACCTCTTGTTGACTCAAATAACCCGGGACCAATAACTACTCTCCAGGCGAAAGAAATCGAAAAGCTCCCTACCCGCCAGACAAACGATGCGGTAGCAACTTCTGTAGGTGTATTTCAACAAAAGTCAGGAGGTGCTGTAAGTTTTGAAGGTGCTCGCTCTGATGGTACTAAGTATATAATCGATGGTGTAATGGTGACAGGAGGCCGTGGTATAAACTTAAGCCAGGGTGCAATTGATCAGATTGAAGTAATGCCTTCTGGTATTCCGGCTAAATATGGGGATGCTTCGGGTGGTATAGTAAATATTACAACAAAAGGTGGTTCTCCAACATTTCAAGGGAATGTGTTATTGCAACACTCTATAGATGGATATAATAATAACTTGGTTAGTTTCGGCCTGTCTGGTCCGCTGTTTAGTAAACGTGACTCCACTGGTAGAAAAACTCCGATTGTGAGCTTCTATCTTGGTGGTGACTTCTATTATGATAAGGACCGTTCTCCATTATATGATGGTTACTACCAGGCAAGCGGTACTACTCTTGCTAACTTAAGGCAAAATCCGCTTAATATAATCGATCAGTCTGGTGTTCCTGCATACAGATACTCAACCGAATTCGTAACTAAAGATCAGCTAACACATGTAAAAGCTAATCCTAACAGTCTAATTCAGGAAGGGCGTTTGAACACGCACCTTGATTTTAAACTTCCTAACAATTTAAGTTTGGCAGCTGGCGGAACATTTGATTATACCAGGAGTAATCTTGGTTCTGCATCTTACCTAATGTTTGCCCCAGATATCACGCCAATTGCCACAAACCTTACAGGTCGTGGGTGGATTCGCTTTTCTCAGAAATTCGGAAAGGAAAATAGTGGTGAAAAGGCGGGTGTCATTTCCAATGCATACTATACAATACAAGCTGATTATCAATATGATGCCAGCAGTACAGAGGATCCTCGTTTAAAGCATAACATATTTGATTATCAGTACGTTGGTAAGTTTAAGCAAAATTATCAAGACGTTTACGCACCATCTACCGATTCATTTTCTACACGCTCAGGCATAGTTTATCAGGGAGCTTATCAAACGTACTTGTCATATCAAAGACAGGATGTTAACCCTAGTTTGTCAAATTATACTTCTGAATATTATAATACAGCAGGCTACCTTCCTTTAAATTCAGATCAGGTTCGATTTAATAATGCCTTGATGAATGGAGATCTTCCTGCATATACTTATGGTCTATGGCCAAACGTCGGTACCACATATAATGGATATAGCAATGCAAGTCTGTCTCAGGCTTCTGCAAGTATTGATGCTTCGTTTGATTTACAGACTGGTAAGACCAGGCATTCTATTCAGTTTGGCTTATATTATCAGCAACAAGTACAACGTGGTTATAGCCTATCTGCTAACTATTATGGTCAGGGTAGTTTGTCCTTATGGCAATTGATGAGGTCACTAACGAATACTCACATAGGACTAGACAAGTCTAATCCTATATTTATTGTTGGTGGCAAGCGTTATACACTTAACCAGGTTCAGAGCGGCGCAGTATCTCCTGGCCCTGCTGATACTATTACTTATAATTATGTTGCTAATACTGCAAGCCAATCCACTTTCGATAAGAATTTGAGAAAAAAATTGGGCCTTGCTGTAGATGGTGCAGATCGTATTGATATAGATAACTTAGATCCAAATACATTTTCTGTAGATATGTTCTCTGCTGATGAGTTACTTAACTCAGGTAATCCATTCGTAGGGTATTATGGTTATACCTATACAGGCCAAGTGCAAACTGGCCAGGTGAATTTTAATGATTTCTGGACGGCTACTGATGGAAATGGTAATCATACACGCCCTATTGGTGCATTTACTCCTAACTATACTGCAGGATATATACTTGATAAATTCTCATTATCACATATCAACTTTAATCTTGGCTTACGCTTAGAGCGCTATGATGCTGCTAATAAAGTATTAATTGATCCATATTCTTTGTATCCTGAAAAGCATGCGTCAGATTTATCCGGTCATCCAACAAACATACCAGGAGGCGCTGTTGTATATGTAGATGATAATAACTCAACCAATCCGAATGTTGTAGGTTATAGATCTGGAGACAACTGGTACGATGCCAGCGGTAATTATATTGAGAACCCCGCTATCCTGAAAAATGCAACAGGCGGCCGTGATCCTCAGCCTCTGATTCAGGGAGGATCTCAGGCACCAAAGATTACATCCGATAATTTTGATCCTACAAGATCCTTTACCGATTATACTCCAGCAGTTAGCCTGCTCCCTCGTTTGGCATTCTCATTCCCTATTTCCGATGTAGCTTTACTGTATGGTCACTATGATGTTTATTCACAAAGGCCATCTTCTTATGTATTTACAAGCCCTGCTGATTATTATTTCTTAAGTTCAAATTCAAATCAGATTATTGACAATCCAAATTTGAAGCCTGAGCGCGTATTCGACTATGAAATGGGTTTCCAGCAGAAATTGTCAGATAATTCTGCGGTAACTATCTCGGCTTTTTATAAAGAACGTAAGGATCAGATACAAGTGCGTCCATATCTGTATGCTTGGCCTACTACCTATTATACTTATGGCAATCGCGACTTGTCTTCTGCTAAGGGGCTTACTTTAAAATACGATTTGCGTAGAATAGGTCATTTAAGAATGACACTTGCATATACATTGCAATTTGCTGAAGGTACTGGTACTAACGCCAATACTGCAAATGGTGGCCAAAGCAACGGTTATGTGGCTCAGGGTGGTTTACTACAAAGTTTCATCAGCGCAGGTCTCCCAAATATGAGATATGTAACTTATCTGGGTTATGACTCTCGCCATAACTTCACAGTTAATGCTGATTATCGCTTTGATGAAGGTGAAGGACCTACAGTGAATGGTAAACACATATTACAGAACGCAGGTGTCAACTTTGTGTTTAGAGCTAGAAGTGGTGAACCATATACTAGAAGGTTAGATCCTATAAGCTCTACAATTATAGGAGAAATCAATGGTGCACGTTTACCATGGCATTATGGTCTTGATATGCGTCTCGATAAAGATTTCGCGTTCTCTTTTAGAAAAACTCCTACTACTGAAGGCGCAAAAATGCCAAAGCGTTACACACTTAATGCCTTTATTTATGCCCAAAATGTTTTGAATATAAGAGACGTTCTTGCAGTATATGGTTATACCGGTACTGCTAATGATAATGGTTATTTGTCATCGTCTTATGGTAAACAGGCGCTGATTAATCAAACTTATGCACCATCCTATACCGACTTATATACACTCAGATATAACGGTTCGCTTGATGGCTTATACAACTTGCCAAGGCAGATATTTATTGGTGTCAACTTTATATTTTAAAAATTAGATTACTAAATAACTTTAATAGGAGTTATGAAATTCATGAATAATAAAAAATTTGCATTAGCAATCTTTTGTGCAGGTCTGGTAAGTGCTGCTATGCAAGTTAAGGCGTTACCGAATGTGACCGAAGGCGCTGGTCATGCAAAGCACCCTGCCTTGCGTACAACAGCTGCAGCCTGCCAGCCGGCTACAGCAGCTATAGACCTGGATATAAACAACGTACGTGCCCGATTAATGACTGGCGGAGACATGTGGTGGAACATTGGTACAGAAAAAGCCGCTTATGAGGTACCTAAAGGCGGTGGTGCCAGCTCGCTTTTTGCTGGTTCATGCTGGATTGGAGGCTTCGATAAGCAGGGGCAATTGAAGGTAGCCGCGCAAACCTATAGGCAAGACGGTAATGACTATTGGCCTGGTGCTTTAGATGGTTCTGGTTCTATCTCTACAGCGCAGTGCGCATCGTGGGACCGTTTCTGGAAGGTGAATAAATCTGATATATTAAGTTTTATCGCACTTCAGAAATCTGGCGGAAATACTTCAGGTAGCCAGTTTGATGCCATAAACCAATGGCCTGCAGCCGGGAACCCGAACGTTTTTGATGCAAATGGTGCCACGCTACAATTGGTAACTGGAAGAAGCTATGCTCCATTCGTAGATGCTAATGGCAACGGTATATATGAACCATCACAAGGAGATTATCCTGATATTGATGGTGATCAGTACATTTGGTGGGTATTTAACGATGTTGGTAATACTAAACAGCAAACTCAAACTGCATCTATTGGCCTTGAAGTTCAGGCCAGTGCATTTGCATATTCAACGAATGATGCATTGAACGACGCTACGTTTTATAACTATCATATTACTAATAGAGGAACAAATGTATTAGATAGCGCTTTCATAACAACATGGAGTGATGCGGATCTGGGTTATGCTTTTGATGATTATATAGGCTGTGATACTACACGAGGTTTAGGTATATTATATAATGGTACTGTGAAGGATGGTACCGGCGCTGCGGGTCAATATGGAGACCATGTACCAATGGTTGGTGTTGACTTTTTTAAAGGGCCAATAAGAAAGATAATTGACCCGGTTACTGGTAAAGAAAAAGACAGTACACTTACAATGACTGTGTTTGATTACTACAATAACGACTTTTCTAATATTGGTAATCCAACAAACGGTGTTGAAATATACAATTATATGACTGGTTCCATTAGGAAAGGCCAACGCTTTTCTAATGACTTTTCTGGCCCTGGTATAAATTCAAAGGGGTATGGTAAAGGCCCAATTTCACGTTTTGTATTCACTGGTAATCCTGAAACAGGTTCAGGTGAATGGTCTGAATGTGTTTGTCAAAACTTACCTGGAGATAGGCGTTTTATTCACTCCTCAGGTCCATTTACATTGAATGCAGGTGACGTGCAAGATGTTACAATAGGTGCTGTGTGGGTGCCTAACGTAGGTGGTTGTCCTAATACTTCCTTTAAAAATATCCGTGCTGCGGATGATGCTGCCCAGGCCCTCTTCGATGCAAATTTTAAAACAATAGAAGGACCGAATGCGCCAAAAATGGTAATTAGGGAAATGGATAAGAAGTTGGTGTTTTATCTTGAAAATGATGTAAACAGTAACAACTATAGAGAACAATATGGTTATTCAGATTCTTCTAAATATAGAGTAGCGTCTACCAAGGCGTCTAAATATGTTCATTCAGCTGACTCACTCTATAGATTTGAAGGTTATCGCGTATTCCAATTATCTGATCCTTCAGTTACGCTTGCCCAAATTTATAATTCTCAAGGAGAGATTGACCCTACTAAAGCAGTTGAAGTATTTGAATGCGATATAAGAAATGGCGTAACTAGGATATTAAATTATACAAAGCGTACAGACATCTCTGATACTACCTGGGTGCCGCAAATTAAGGTTACCGGCAAGGATAGTGGCATAAGCCATAGCTTTGTTCTTACTCAGGATGCATTTGCTACCGGTAATGACAAGTCATTGGTTAATTACAAAAGTTATTATTTCGTAGCGATTGCATATGCTTATAACAACTTTGCGCCTTTTGATAGTAAACATACTGATTCTACTCAAGAGCTTCCTTATATTGAAAGCTCTCATGCTGCTGGTGGTGTCCCTGTACCTGTAGATACAGCTATACCTAACCCTGCAAATGGTAATATGGGCACCGTTCTAAATGCAGATTATGGATCAGGTGTTATCATTAAAAGGATTATGGGTACAGGTAATGGTGGTAATGTATTGCAATTATCTACCGAGTCTGAAAATGAAGCGTTATCAGCTCAAAGCGGCTATATATCAAAACAGCCAACTTATCAGCAAGGTTTAGCTCCGGTTGATATTAAGGTAATAGATCCTTTAAAAGTGAAGCCGGCTTCATGGGAAATGTATATAAAAGGACCATTACAAAACCCTAGCGATAAAGGCATAATAGCAGATTCAGGTTCTTGGGAACTTGTTGCCCATGCAACAGATGGATCTTTACCTGATACTATATACAGCGAAACAAATCTGAATATACTTAATGAACAAATTATTGAAAAATATGGTTTGTCTGTAACAGTAAAACAAGTATTACGCCCCGGCGACGATCAGCAAAATGGGAACGGATATATTACTTCTGACATCACATTTGCAGATCCTTCTAATCCTTGGCTTGCTGGTGTAATTGATCAGTCGGGTACAGATCCTAGAAACTGGCTGAGAAGTGGTAATCCTAATGCAGGAGATACAAGCATTTTCTGTGACTTTACAACTGTAGGAGCAAAATATGACAGTATGTTGGCTTATCAGTTTCTGTTAAGCAACAATTCAAATGCGGTATCTTCATGGGGTCCGTATTCTTTAGGCGCCGTAGCATTGTATCATACTTGGCTGGGGCAGACTACCGCTTCTGCTTGTGGCTGGGGTGTAGCTCAAAAAGGTACGCAAACTGGCCTTGATTCATTATTTAGTGTTGACATAGTGTTTACTTCTGATAAAAGTAAATGGAGCAAATGTATAGTTATTGAAGAACAGGAAGATCCTGCTTTGGCTGAAAATAATGTACCGAAATTTGGTTTGAGAAATCATCTTGGTTGGACCGGTAATGTGGATCAGTATGGTACTCCGATATACGATGCTGACACGAATAAGGTAGGTACTTCATGGTTCCCGGGCTATGCAATTAACGAGGAAACTGGCGAGCGCGTAAATATAGTATTTGGTGAAGACTCATGGTTAAAGCAGGAGAATGGCAATGATATGATCTGGAATCCAACTTCCAATGTACTTAATGCAACAGCAGATGTAATTTTTGGTGGTAAACATTATATATATGTATCTA
>JBQCEX010000028.1:0-2039 GCA_051959855.1 Flavipsychrobacter sp.
ACAAACATGCATGACATGCTCATTGCCAGCTATGAGAACAGGCTCGATGATTTTGTAAAGGATCATGTGAGCATATATACCATTGAGAATGGGTATCTGCTGTTGAAGGATCATCCTGCTGCGCGCGCTTATGTGTACAAAGCAATGGGCAAAAAAGACCCGGTGCTTATGATCAGGCGCCTTAGCGATTTTGCTGATGAACCTTTTGCTGATGATATAATAGCAGATGCTGCACGCATTGTACCTAACGAGGTATTCAACTATGCTTCATCTACTAACTACAAGTTGCGTACTGCCGTACGCCGCAGCCAGGATCCTTTGGTGCAGACTATTGTACTCATTGCCGACAGGTCTGCTGTGCCGCTGAAAGCTATGCCGTTCCTTAGTGATATTTACCACAAGCGTAAAACAATAGCTGAAGTAGATGCGATCACTGCTAATGCAGATTTGTATTTCCAGAATTTGGTAAGATTAAAGGTTGAAAATGATTCTCTGGGCGGTAATACTTATACTGATGAATTGGCCTATCGCGCGCTAAAGTATGTTCGTGAGATGGATGACCTGCATGAATCGCCTGATAAAGTGCGCTTCAAATGTATCGACAATATGTCGCCCGTTGCTTTGTACTTCATTATGGTATATGGCCAGGATGAGATATATACCAGTAGCTTCCTGGGTACATTCCATCGCATGCTCGAACGCATGAAGCCCATGACTGGCGATCAATTGCTGGATACTGTACATTATGAACACTTCCGTACGTTCATTCGCATGAGTGCAGGCTATAATACGCTCAGCGAATTTTTGGCCACTATGAATGAGGACAAGAAAACAGCGCTGATGAAAGATTTCATAGCTGGGTTGGATAAAGGTAAAGATGATGATCTTGAAGACGCAGTGGACGTAGCCGATGCTTTCGGTAGTATTAAGGATTCAGCTCTCGCAGATTTCCTCAACCAGCAGGTAAAAGAAAACTATGAACTGTCTTTTAAAAAGAAGAGCAGGAAAGGTATGTATGTATATGCCTTGTTAGCTACGCTTTTCGAAGGTTCAAGAGGCGCAAATAATGATTCTGCCGCGTTAGAACAATCTGCAGTCCTGCACATACCGCCCATCAATACAGTTCCGTACAAAGCCTTGCTGGGCGATACTACCACAGTGGTGGAACAGTTCTTCTTCTTCGGCGATGAAGATGGTAAGAACTCCTATGCTAGTTTCCTGGGCAACTTTAGAGATGGCAAATGGAAAATTGTAACAGATAAGTATTGGGCTGTTATCACTTCTACTGAAGGTAAGCCGGTGGTAATATATGCTAATCTCCCGATCCCTGAGCCTGATGATGAAGAAGCACAGAACCAGCTTTGCAAATACCTAGCTGACCACAATATTCATCCCACAATCATCGTGCATCGCGGTCACAGCTATCACTTACCCGTTACGCTCGATCATTTAACGAAGGAAACCAAGATAGTGGTGCTGGGTTCATGTGGTGGTTATCACAACCTCTCTATCGTTCTGGATCATTCGCCTGATGCGCACATTATATCTTCCAAGCAAACGGGTACTATGGCTGTAAACGAGCCTATCATAAAGGAAATAAACACACAGTTGCTGGCTGGCGATGATATAAATTGGATCAGCATGTGGAAACAACTGGACGGCTACTTTGATAAGAAGAAAGACGTAAAGGATAAGTTCTCAGATTATGTACCGCCATATAAAAATCTTGGTGCTATTTTTATAAAAGCTTATCGCAGAGTATATAACAGCGACCTCAACTAATTGCTATGGCTAAGATCAAATTGAAAGACATAGATACTAATCCACCTAAGGGAACGGATAAGAATGATATCAAGAAGAAGCTTTCAAAGATTTTAGCCGAACTAGATGAGCTGCAGAATCTGCTGTATGCAGAGAATCGTCACTCCGTTTTAATAGTAGTGCAGGGCATGGATGCAGCTGGTAAAGATGGCCTCACGAGAGATGTCTTTACCAGCATGAATCCCCAGGGAGTCAATGTTAAGCCCTTTAAGGAACCA